>JAIEQQ010000282.1 GCA_019747615.1 Phycisphaerales bacterium | reverse complement strand
CGCCGCCGTCGGGGAGACCCGAGACGGGCGCGAAAGGAAGAGGTTGCGTCATGATCCAGATGCAAACCAATCTCGATGTGGCGGATAATTCGGGCGCACGCCGCGTCATGTGCATCAAGGTGCTCGGTGGCGCCAAGCGCCGTTACGCCCATGTCGGCGACATCATCGTGGTGTCGGTGAAGGAGGCGATTCCGCGCGGCCGCGTGAAGAAGGGCGACGTCATGAAGGCGGTCGTCGTTCGCACCGCCAAGGACATCCGCCGCGTCGACGGCTCGGTGATCCGCTTCGACCGCAATGCGGCCGTTCTGATCAACAATCAGAAGGAGCCGATCGGCACCCGTATCTTCGGACCGGTTCCGCGCGAGCTGCGTGCGAAGAACCACATGAAGATCATCTCGCTCGCGCCGGAGGTGCTGTGATGGCTGCGAAGATCAAGAAGGGCGACAAGGTCGTCGTCCTCACCGGCCGCGACAAGGGTCGCACCGGCGAGGTGATCCAGGTCATGCCGACCGAGGGCCGCGCTCTCGTGCGCGGCGTCAATATCGTGAAGCGCCATCAGCGCCAGAGCCAGACGTCGGAAGGCGGGATCATCTCCAAGGAGAGCCCGATCCATCTGTCGAACCTGGCCTATGCCGACCCGAAGACCGGCGAGCCGACGCGTATCGGCTTCAAGGTCCTCGCCGATGGCAAGAAGGTGCGTGTGGCCAAGAAGTCCGGGGAGACCATCGATGGCTGAGGCGGCTTACACCCCGCGCCTCAAGGCGCATTACGACAGCGTGGTCCGGCAGAAGCTGGCTGAGGAGTTCGGTTACAAGAACCCCTTCGAGATCCCGCAGATCGAAAAGATCGTCGTCAACATGGGCGTCGGCGAATCCACCGCCGATTCCAAGAAGGCGACGGTTGCCGCCGCGGATCTCGCGCTGATCACCGGCCAGCGGCCGGTCATCACCCGGGCCCGTCAGGCCATCTCGAACTTCAAGGTTCGCGAAAACATGCCGCTGGGCTGCAAGGTCACCCTTCGCAAGCAGCGCATGTACGAGTTCCTCGACCGCCTGGTCACGATCGCGCTCCCGCGCGTTCGCGACTTCCGCGGCCTCAACCCGAAGAGCTTCGATGGCCGTGGCAACTTCGCCATGGGTCTGAAGGAGCACGTCGTGTTCCCTGAGATCTCCTATGACAAGGTGGATCAGATGTGGGGCATGGACATCATCGTGTGCACCACCGCCAAGACCGACGAGGAAGCCCGTGCTCTCCTCAAGGCCTTCAACTTCCCGTTCCGGCAGTGAGCCGGGTTTCTTGAACTAGAAGCCCGTCTCAGACGCGGAAACCAGGAGAAACCGATGGCGAAGAAGAGCTCCATCGAAAAGAACAACCACCGCCGCGCTCTGGTCGCGCGGGACGCCAAGAAGCGCGCTGCGCTGAAGGCGACCGTGATGGACCAGTCGATCTCGATCGAGGAACGTTTCGCGGCGACCGTGAAGCTTGCGAGCCTGCCGCGCAACGGCGCCAAGGTCCGCATCAAGAACCGCTGCGAAGTCACCGGCCGTCCGCGGGCGTTCTATCGCAAGCTCGGCATGAGCCGCGTGGCTCTGCGTGACCTCGGCAACAAGGGGCTCGTTCCGGGCCTCGTGAAGTCGAGCTGGTGAGAGGAGACAGATCATGGCTCTCAACGATCCGCTCGGCGATATGCTGACCCGCATCCGCAACGCGCAGATGCGCCGCAAGACCCGCGTCCTGACGCCGGGCTCGAAGCTGCGTGCCCGCGTGCTCGAGGTGCTCAAGTCCGAAGGCTATATCCGCGACTACATGACCGTCACGCATCCGAACGGTCGTTCGGAATTCGAGATCGAGCTCAAGTATTTCGACGGTGAGCCGGTCATCCGCGAAATCGCGCGCGTCTCCAAGCCTGGCCGCCGGGTCTATGCCGGTGTCGGCAACACGCCGCGCGTGTCCAACGGTCTCGGCATCACGATCATCTCCACCCCCAAGGGTGTGATGGCCGACCACGATGCCCGGGAACAGAATGTAGGCGGGGAGGTGCTCTGCACGGTCTTCTGACCTGGCAGGGCTCCCTCACGACAAAGGACGATATCCAATGTCTCGTATCGGTAAGAAGCCGGTCGACCTGCCGCAGGGCGTCACCGCCCAGGTG
>JAIEQQ010000074.1 GCA_019747615.1 Phycisphaerales bacterium | reverse complement strand
GTTTCGCAACTCTCAGGCGTGCTCGGCGGCTACTCCGTCGGTCACTCGCGTGCGCTCGGCGATCCGTTCCTCGCGGTCAAGGCGCAGGGATATCGACGCAACCTCGCGTCGCGCATGCGAGCGCTCGATCGGCAGGGCGCATCGGAAGCACTTGGCGAGTGCGAGGGCTTCGTGAGCCGAAAGGTTGACGGCGAGTTCACCGTGTTGCTCATCGAGAACGGCCAGTGCTGCTCGGTGAACCCCGGCGGCGTTGTCCGCACCGGACTGCCCTTCATGCACGAAGCCGCCGAGCTCGTCGGTAAGTCCAAGCACAAGCAGGTCCTGCTGGCGGGAGAGCTCTTTGTCGCCAAGGACGGAGGTCGCGAGCGCGTTCACGATGTCTCGAACATCGCGCGGCAGCCGAAGTCGCAGGCGGACCTCGACGCGCTGCACATGGCGGTGTTCGATCTGATCGAACTCGATGGCAAGCCCGCACCGGCCGCCGCGGCGACGACCTTCAAGCAGATCAATGCCATCTTTGGCAACGGCGTGCGAATCCGCCCCGTCGAGACGAGGCCGATGAAGTCCGGCGCGGAGATGATGAAGGCGTTTGACGAGTGGGTTGAGGGCCAGGGCGCCGAAGGCGTCGTCGTGCGATCCGATGCCGCCGGGCTTTACAAGGTCAAGCGCCGGGTCACGGTCGATGCCGCCGTGCTCGGATTCACCGAGGGCACAAACGGTCGCACGGGCATGTTGCACGACATGCTGCTGGGCCTGATGCGCCCTGACGATACCTTTCATGTGATGGGCCGCGTCGGGACGGGCATGACCGAAGATCAGCGTCGCGATTGGCTCAGCGATCTGAAAGACATGGCCGCCGAGAGCGACTACACCGAGGTCAATGACTCGGTGGCGTATCAGATGGTCAGGCCCGAGTGGGTCGTCGAGGTCTCGGTGCTCGATTTCATCACCCACACAACGCGCGGCGGTGGCATCGACCGGATGGTTCTGGACTTTGATCGCCCAAGCGGCGGGTACAAGTCGCTTCGTCGTTTGCCACTGGCCAGTCCCATCTCGCCCGTGCTCGTGCGACGACGCGAGGACAAGACGGTCCGCGCCGACGATCTGCGATTGGCGCAGATCTCGGATGTTGTCGAAGTGCCGATGGCCGACGCGAGCGCGAAACAATCGAGGCCGGCGACCAGCGAGATCCTGAAGCGTGAAGTGTTCACCAAGACCCTCAAGGGTGCGCTGATGGTTCGGAAGCTGGTGATGTTCGCCACGAACAAGAATCGCGGGGCCGGCGAGACTTCGACCCATCCGGCGTTTGTTGCGTGCTTCACAGACTTCAGCCCCAACCGCGCCGCGCCCCTGGAACGCGATATCCGTGTGAGTAACTCGCGCGAGCAGATCCAGGCCCTCTATGACGAGCTGAAGCAAGAGAACATTGTGAAGGGTTGGTCGCCCGCGAGCGTGTGATACCCGGGAAAAACTCTAGTCGGAACTCACGGCGTGTGCTGTGTCGTCGTTCGATCGCCCCGTCACCGGCGATCGCTGCGACACAGCATGCAGCCCTCCGATCTCGAAGGTATGCTTGACCTCGATGAACGACTGGAGCACCGACAAAGTGCTTGCACTTGCGCCCGATTCGGGCTCGGCGTCCGCCGGACAGGCGCTTGCGAACGCGCGAAAGTGGACCTCGGTCGGGATGAGTGACCGGGCGATCTGGGGGCTCTGCCAGGGCTCGGGCAAGGATCCGTATCAGGCCCGCATCGACATGGGCGAGCCCGCGTTCAAGTGCAGTTGCCCGAGTCGAAAGTTTCCGTGCAAGCACGGCCTCGGTCTGCTCTTGCTGTTTGTAAAGGAGCGAGCGAGCTTCAAGACTGTGACCGAGCCGGGCTGGGTCAGCGATTGGATCGACGGGCGCGCTCAGAAGACGGAGAAGAAAATCGAGAAGGCGAAAGCGGCCGCCGAAGCACCGGCCGATCCCGAAGCGCAGGCCAAACGAGCCGCGGCGCGTGACGATCGCGTGCGCCAGGGCGTGCTCGAGTGCCGAACATGGCTCGACGATCTGCTGCGGCGCGGACTCGCCTCCGCTCAGGCCGACGCCGCGTCGGAGTGGGAGCGTGTCGCGGCGCGAATGGTCGATGCACAAGCGCCGGGGCTCG
>JAIEQQ010000325.1 GCA_019747615.1 Phycisphaerales bacterium | reverse complement strand
ATAATTTCTATAAGCAGAAGCAGCCGGCGGGGCTGTTGCCACTTCACCGGGTGCACCTCGCCGGACTTGGCCGCCTCACGCTCCTCGCGTTCCTCGATGCCGCCGAAGAGCTCGTCCAGCGTTGCGTTGACCGTTTCGAACTGCATCTGTGCCGAGGGATCGCTCACGTCCAGCACGATCAGCAGGAGGTGCGCGTGCGTCGCTTCTTCGAGCGTGGCGCGGAAGCTCGCCACCAGGTTGTGCGGCAGCTCGCGCACAAAGCCGACGGTGTCCGAGAGCATGACCTGCGAGCCGCCGCCGACATCCCACTCGCGCGTGCGAGTCACGAGCGTCGCGAACAAGCGATCGTCGGCGTAGGCGCCGCCAGCGGTCAGCGCGTTGAAAAGCGTGCTCTTGCCAGCGTTGGTGTAGCCGACGATGCCGACGGTGAAGTGATCAACGTTGCGCTGCGCGACGCTGCGGCGCTTGCGGCCCTCGATCTCGTCGAGCCTGCGCCGCAGGTTCAGCCGCTTCTTCTGCGCCAGTCGCCGGTCGATTTCGAGCTGCTGCTCACCGGGGCCGCGGGTGCCGATGCCGGTCATGCCGCCGGAGCCGACGATGCGTTCGAGATGGTCCCACATCGCACGCAAGCGCGGGTACGTGTATTCGAGCTGCGCCAGCTCGACCTGCAGCTTCGCCTCCGTCGTCGTCGCGCGGCTCGCAAAGATGTCCAAGATCAGCTCCGAACGATCGACGATCTTCCGCCCGACGATCTCCTCGATGTTCGAGAGCTGGCGGGGCGAAAGGTCGTGATCAAAGATCACCAGCGTCGCTTCGAGCTTGTCGCAGAGTTCCTTCAGCTCGCGGACCTTGCCGGTGCCCATATACGTTCCGGCGACCGGGCGCTCCATACGCTGCTCGAGCGTGCCCACGACGATCGCGCCGGCCTGCTCAGCTAGCGCCGCAAGCTCGCCCAGCGGGTCGCGCGGGTCGTAGCTCGAATCCGGCAATCGCACCGCGGCCAAAACCGCACGCTCCGCTTGGACCTTGATTGATGTACGCTCATTGGAAATCGGCATTCGTGCGGCATCGTAGGGAGGCCGCGCCGAAGCGGATGAACGCCCGACCCTGCTCGCGGACCGTCCCGCACGAGCACTGGAATCACCTTACGAGGGGCACTCTTCGCGCAGGCTAGCGGCCGCTACTTGTCGCCCATCGGGTTGTTCGCAGTTTCCTCGTAGAGCTTCTTGAGCGCGTCGAGCTGATCCGTAATCGACTTCATCTGCTCGGGCGAGACGCCCGCGCCGGGCGCACCGGGCAACGCGCCGCCCCCCGCGCCGTTCTTCTGGGCCATCATCTGCTGGAAGATCGCCAGCGTCTGCGGGTCAATCGACATCGGTGCCTGCTGCGTTCCGTTGCCGGGCGCCGAAGGCGTCGGGATCGCGACCGCGGCCGCGCGCGTCAAATTCGAAGCTGCGCCCGTCATCGCGATCTGCACCATCGTCGTCAGCACCGTCGTGATCGTGCTGCCAATGAACAGCCCGCCGACCACGCACATGAGCAGCGTCCGGCGCGGCTTGCAGACGAGTCGCGACTCAGCGATCGCCTTCAGCGAGCGGCTGATCTCTGCAAGCTCCCCCCCTCCGCCTCCCCCACCACTGGCGCCGAAACTCGCGGCCGAAGCACCGCTAGACGTCCGCTGACGCTGCCACTGGCGGGCGGCGTCGATCATCTCTTGTCGGCGCTGCTCGTCGGCGTCACTTGGTGCGCCGCTGCCAAGATGTATGCCACCGTCATCGTCCGGCGCCGCGGGCCTGCGCGTCGGGGGTGAGCTTGAGTAGGCGACGTTTGCCGGGCCGGTGTCGATGACGCGCCCGACGAGATGCCCCTCATCGATCGCCCATCCGCGAGCCGCGTCCTCGCTGGTCGCGTCGACGAGCACGGGCGTCTCGGTGCCGGTCGATCGGTCCACACATTGCACCTGGTAGCGTCGCATGGCAGTTACCTCGTTGAAGTCGTCGTCATCGTCGCCGTCGCGGCTGAAGCCGCCGAGTCACGCAAGCCCACGCCGTCGCCGATCTCGTCGTCGTGGCGATGCTCGATCATGCTCGCGCCCGTCCCCCCGGATCGTCCCGAAGCCTCTCGATAGAGTGACACCACCTCGG
>JAIEQQ010000652.1 GCA_019747615.1 Phycisphaerales bacterium | reverse complement strand
AGGCATGCGACTCGGCCCAAGCGTTGATCCTTCGCCAGCGTGATGAGCTCCGCACCGCGGCCGACGAGCCCGCCCGCCGGCTGGCCGCGGTGACCGCCGGCGTGCGCGACTCTGTCAGCGCGATGCTCAGCGAAGCCGAGGCCACACGTCAAGCCACGGTTCACGCGGGCGAAGAGGCCAGCGATGTGCTGGTGCAACTGGCATCTCTGCGGGCCGAGCTGAAGCCGTGGGCGCCGTTTGTGATCGATCGCGCGCCGGGCGCACCGATCCCCGAGCCGCTGCAAGGGGTGATTCAGGACGTGCGTTTTGAGCTTGCGCGAGATCTCGGCTGCATCGCCGACGCCATGCGGCAGATCTCCGACAAGGCTTCTGCGGTGGCGACGAAGATCGCCGGCGTCTAAGCATCCGTCGAGACGCACTCGCCCGCACCACCCGCCCCCACTTACCCCAAAGCACTCACGCCGACGCCCGCGCCCACGCGGCCGATCCGCGTTGCGCTCTGCCAACGCGCCGGGTGCCCAACGAAAAGCCCCGGCCGAATGGGCCGGGGCTTGAGTGTTCACTGAGATCTCCGAGCCTCACGCGGCGCGACGCGGATGCGCCAGACAGCGTGGATTACTGAGCGGCGAAGATGCGCTGCAGCAGGCGGCCGGAGTTCTGGTTGCCCAGGAAGAACTGCGTGGTCGCGTCGGCGGTGGCGAGGCGGCGCGGGTTGGTGTTGAAGGCGTAGGTGTTGCCAGCGCCGATGTCGGTGGGGTTGCCGCCGGGCATGATGCTGAAGGGGTTGACATCGGCTCCGCCCAGAGCGGCTTCCGTCCGCAGACCCATGAGCTGGCCGATCTGGCGACCGGCGGTCGTGGTGAGCTGGCGGATGAAGCGATCAAGGCCGCCGAGCGACGAGTCGTTGCCCAGCGTGTTGAGCGAGGGCATGAAGATGACCGACTGGTCTCGGGTGTTGGCGTTGAAGGCGTCGGAGCGCTGGACCGCGCCGAACTGGCCGTTGTTGAACGACGCGGCGCCCTGGGCGCTGCTGGTGAGGAAGACCGTCGAGAACGCCTGACCCTCGAAGTCCGCGGCGTTGGCGCTGATGCGGACCAGCGGCTGGCCGCCGGGGTTGAAGCCGACAAGCGAGTTGAAGGCGTTCTGGAGCTGGAGCACCAGCGAGTTGGCGTTGACCGCGACGTTGCTGGTCAGGAGGTAGTCCAGCGCGTTGAAGCCGTTGTAGACGCCGGTGAAGCCGTTGTCCGTCGGGTCGTAGGCGAGCAGGTTGGTGATGCGGTTGCCGGGCTCGAGCCAGTTGATGGAGCCGCCGCGCGTGTCGATGAGGATGTTCTGCGTGACGGCCGAGGTGTTGACGGGCGTGGGCGTGACGCTGGCCAACTGCTGAACATCGACGGAGTAGTTCGAGCGGACGGCGCCCTCGACGTAGATCGAGAGGCGTGCCCAATCGGCGGGGTTGGCGATGTTGGGAGTGGCCGAATCGATGCGCGGCGCGACGGTGAACTCGATGAAGAAGTCGCCCCGCGCGTCGTAGCCGTATCGGGTCGTGCCGTTGTTGGCCAGGTCGGTGCTGGGCGTTGCGCCGCCGAAGAACTGAACACGGTTCGGCGCTGCCAGCAGGTTGGCGTTGCTGATCGTGTTCGCGGCGGTGCTGTCAAAGAGGCCGAAGTGGACCGAGCCGCGCAGGTCCGCGACGCGGAAGGCGGTGAGGCCGGCGAACTCGGTGAGCGCCGGGAGGAGGCGGCCGAAGTTGCCGCCCTCGTCGTTCGCTCGCAGGGTGAGGCGGTAGCGCGTGCCGGGCTGGATCGGGTTGCCGTTATTGAGGTTGTAGACATCCTGCTCGGAGCGCTGCACGCTCGGGATGCCGGCGACATCGCGCTCGCCGATGGACGAGCGGATGGTCGTGACGTCGTCGCTGTTGGCGGCGTTGGAGAAGATGCCATCGGCGCCGGCGCGGCGCTCGATGATGTTGCCGCGGGTGTCGGTGCCGATGACGACATCGTCGCTGGCGTTGTTGCCATTGAAGATGCCGTTGGCGCCGGCGTCGAGGCGGAAGGAGTAGTTGCCGACGTTGATGAACGGCAGGTTGCCGGGCTGGTTGAACGTGAGGGCGGTGCCGAGGAAGGCCGCGGGGAGCGGGGCG
>JAIEQQ010000594.1 GCA_019747615.1 Phycisphaerales bacterium | reverse complement strand
CGATGCCCGATGCCCGATGCCCGATGCCCGATGCCCGATGCCCGATGCCCGATGCCCGATGCCCGATGCCCGATGCCTCTCCCTCGCGATTCGCGACTTCCCCCCGGTCTAGCGCTTGCTCGCCGCGCGGGCCTGGCGAGATCGATCGCGAACCGTCGGTTCATCGCTGGTGACTGGCGCCGCCGTGAGCGCCGGCCCCTTGGGGCCGCTTGATGTCACACGAATGGGCGCTCTGCCCGTGCCCGATGTCGCCTTCGGCTTCTGTGGGCCCGTGGACTTCGGGCGGCCCTGCTCGTCAGTCGCCCGAAAGATCGTCAGGTCACGCGACTCGATGTCGTCGCTGGCGGGCATCTCGATCACCGCCACGCCACGCCCGCTCATCCGGGCCGTGAACGGCTTCTTTGATCCCTCCGCCTGCAACTGCACAAGCTGCCCGTCCCGCGCCGGCGCCATCGCGCGGCACTTGATCTTCACCACAAACTGCCCCGACAAGCAATGCACCCACACCTGCTCGCCTCGCTGCACCACCACCGCCGGCTGAATGTCCGTCATCGCGATCGCACGCCCCGCCTCGATCCGCTTCTTCGCCGACGCGCCGATGATGTCCTCGGCAAGGACCGAAGCGTCCACACTCGGGTTCAGCCAGCGAGTTTCGTTGCGCAAGTCTTCTTCGCGCACCGTCTGATCGCGCTCGATCAACGCTGATGCGATCAGCACCTCGCGCCGCACCTGGACCTCCGTGCTGTACACGCGCGATTCCTTCAGCCGATCGCCCCGATACAGGTCCACCGTCAGCGGCGTGCGTGCCGATCGCAGCCCCGAGCCCGGCTGGATCTCCAGCCGCTCGTCCGTCCCGACCGGCGCATCCAAAAACGCCTCATCGGCGCGGTTGCTCGCGACGATCTTCACCCGCATGTCCGCCAGATCAACCGCGTGCAGCATCGCCAGCCGCTCGGCGACGAGTGCCCGCGCCGTCCGTCCATCCAGCGACGCCGCCTCGACCGCGACCATCTTGCGCCCCGGCAGCGGCCCGTCCGCCGTCGGCGCGGGCGCGTCTTCAACCGTCTCAGTGATCGGCCGCACAAAGCATGTCGAGCCCGAGAGCGTCACGCGCCCCCAGTTCACGCCGCGAGGCAGGTTCTCAAGTGCCCGCCGCACATCTTCGATCGACACGCCCACACCGCGCGTCGCGTCCGCCGCCTTGGCCGCTTCATCGTTCAGCACCACCGCCTCGCGAAGCCGCTCGGCCTCCGGCCCGCTGACATCCGCCAGATCCGCCAGACGCACGCTCTCGCCGGCGCGAACGCTCGCCGCGGGGCGCAGGACGATGCTCGTCTGTGCGATGGCGGAGCCGACGAGCAGGAGCGTGAAGCCGAGTGTGAGTGCCAGTGTGCGTGTCATGCGTGAGTGTCCGGTGAGTCGTTGACGTGCCGTCTTCAAAGCCCAAGGCCCGACGCGTTGCGCTCCGGGCACACTTCGCGTGCCCATCCTCCCGCGTCTGCCCACGCTCAATCAGCGACGAAGGTTCGAGACAGTCTTCAGCACCTCGTCCGCGGCTCGAACCGTGTTCGAGTTCATCTCAAACGCCCGCTGCGTGCGGATGAGATCGATCAGTTCGTTCGTCGGATCCACGTTCGAACTCTCCAGGAACTTGTGGACAAGCAAGCCGCGCTGATCAGTTCCCGGATCGCCGATCACCGGCGGCCCGCTGGCGACCGATTCGGCGTACAGGTTCTCGCCGATCTGCTTGAGGCCCGCTGAGTTCAGGAACGTCGTCAGCTCGATCTGTCCGATCTCTTCCAGCGCGACCTGATTCGGAAGCTGCACGAACACGCGCCCGTCCTCATTGATTGACATCCGCACCGCGTTCTCGGGCACGACGATGTTCGGCTCCAGACGCCGCCCCTGGTCGCTCGCCAAGACGATCTCGCCATCAGAGTTCAGCGAGAACGCACCGGCCCGCGTGTACGCAAAGCCATCGCCCACCTGATCAGGCACGCGTACGCGGAAGAAGCCGTTACCCTGGATCGCGACATCCAGCTCGCGCCCAGAGTCCAGCAGCGGGCCCTGCTTGAAGTCCAGTTGCGTCGCCGCGGCTTTCACGCCGAGGCCGACGTACAGCCCCAGCGGGCGCTGAT
>JAIEQQ010000651.1 GCA_019747615.1 Phycisphaerales bacterium | reverse complement strand
GTTTGTAGCGTCATTCACCCCCCGGCCCTTGTTTCCGGGGCGGCCGCTGGGTGTTAGGCCCGGGTGGGGGGGGGGGGGGGGGGGGATGTTGGGTCGTACCTGTGGTTTCGCCCAAGACGGCGATCGGTTGCAGCACGCACCGCGGATGTTGCGAACAATCGGGCGTGGACTGTGCGTTTGACGTCATCGTGATCGGCGGGGGGCACGCGGGGGTCGAGGCGGCCTGGGCGGCCGACGCGATCCTCTGCCAGCGCCCCGGCAGCCGCGTCGCACTTCTGACGCTCGATCCGTCCAAAGTCGGCGTGATGTCCTGCAACCCCGCGATCGGTGGGTTGGCCAAGGGTCAGATCGTCCGCGAGATCGACGCCCTGAACGGCCTCATGGGCCTCGCGGCGGACGCCACCGGCATCCAGTTCCGCGTCTTGAACACCAGCAAAGGCGCCGCCGTCCGCGGGCCGCGGGCCCAATGCGATAAGCATGCGTACGCCCACTGCGTGCAGCGAATGCTCGCGTCTCGCCCCGGCATCACCGTCATCGGCGGCGCAGTCGAACGTCTGCTCGTCGATGACCACCATCACATTCGCGGCGTAGAAATTTCTCCCCCGCCCCAAGGCACGCCCCGAGACGCCCATGCCCCGCTCGCGTCATCAGCGACACTGGCCACCTCAACCCTCACGCTCACCGCCCACAGCGTCGTACTCACCACCGGCACGTTCATGCGCGGGCTCATGCACACCGGCGAATCCCAAACCCCCGGCGGGCGATTCGGCGAAGCGCCCGCCGTCGGCATCGCCGGCTCACTCGCTGCCCTGGGCTTTGAGCTCGGTCGACTGAAGACCGGCACGCCGCCCCGGCTCAAGCGTTCGACCATCGACTGGGACGCGCTGGAAGCGCAGTGGGGGGATGAACGCCCGTCACCGTTCAGCGATCTGACGGCCTCCGACGTGAACAGCGAACTTGACCCGTCGGCCTTCCCGACGATTTCGCAGTTCCCGGCGCTAAAGCAGGTCGAGTGCCGCGTGACATCGACCTGCTCGGTGATCCACGACGCGATCCGTGCGAACCTCCATCGAGCGCCGATGTACTCGGGGCAGATCGAGTCGATCGGCCCGCGATACTGCCCGTCGCTGGAGGACAAGGTCGTGCGATTCGGCGAGCGTCAATCGCACAACGTGTACCTTGAGCCCGAGTCGCTCAGCGATGACTGGATCTACTGCAACGGCATCTCGACCAGCCTCCCCGCGGACGTGCAGGACGTGATCGTCCGCAACCTCCCCGGCTGCGCCCGAGCCGAGATCTATCGCTACGGCTACGCGGTGGAGTACGACTTCGTGAAGCCTCACCAGATCGACGCGACCAGCGAGACGCGCCGCGTCCGCTCGCTCTTTCTCGCCGGCCAGATCAACGGCACCAGCGGCTATGAGGAGGCCGGCGCGCAGGGCATCGTCGCCGGCATCAACGCCGCCCGCCGCGCGCTGGGCCTGTCGTCGATCGTCATCGGTCGAGATCAGGCGTACATCGGCGTGCTGATGGACGATCTGGTAACCAAGACGCCGACCGAGCCATACCGCATGTTCACCAGCCGCGCCGAGCACCGGCTGACGCTGCGAGCAGACAACGCGTCGGACCGACTGACGCCGCTGGCCCGCGAACTCGGCCTGCTTGATCACACGCCGACCGGGCGACTTCGGTCGCAGCTCGCCTCGCGTCGGGAGCAAGAGCTTGCGAACCTGCGCGATTTTGTTGAGCGAACGAAAATCGAGAACGTGCCGCTTGAAGTCCTGCTGCGCCGTCCGGAATACACGCACGAATCGCTGCGAGCCATCGCCCCGCCCGATTCGCCGGACGACGTGGTGTACACCGTCGCGACCGAGTTCTTCTATCGCCACTACGTCAAGCGTGCCGAGGCGGAGCACTCGCGATGGGCCGATCTCTCGCGTCGAACGATTCCCGAGAGCGTGAACTTCGCGACCTTCGTCAACATGCGCACCGAGGCACGCCAGTCGCTGGCCAAGTTCCGCCCGCGGACACTCGCCCAAGCGGCTCGCCTCGAGGGCGTCACGCCGGCGGACATCACGCTCCTGAGCGTCCTCATCCGCAAGTGGCGATTGGCCAATCCCGCGATAAGTTCGACTG
>JAIEQQ010000053.1 GCA_019747615.1 Phycisphaerales bacterium | reverse complement strand
GTCCCAAGCGGCTCCTGCCCCAGCTTCAAGTCAAGGTGCCGACTCTGAGCCGCTGGGGGAAGAAACTGGCGGTGGTCATAGACGAGCGGTTTTTCGCGTCTCTGGCACCGATGAAGACCGTCGACGACATTTCAAGCTGCGACGTCGCGTGGTTTGTTGTCGACATCCGCCTCGATGCGAAACGGACCCTGCTCGGCCACAGCCGAGTGGTTCTCACGACGCTCGAGCACGCTGTAGGTGGGCTGACGGCGGCGAAGCCCGTCTCGTTGTCCGTGTTCGAGCGCCGGATCGCGCAACGGCTTGCATCGGCTCCTCGCACCTAAGCCAGCCCAGGTCGGGCCCCACCAGCAACTCCTTCTTCACGATGTGCTGGCGGCTCTTCATGGGAACACGCGCGGTGTCAAACCCATACTTCTTGGCGAGCCCTTGGATTTCCGGGGAATCGTCGTACGTCATCAAGAAGGGCCCCGCAAGCTTCGAGCAGGAGCGGAACAACGCCTCGTGATCGATCTGGTGATGTGCATACAGCCGCCTGCCCGCAGCCACATACGGCGGGTCCACGAAGTACGCACACTCGGGCCGGTGTGCGTTGGCTCGCAGCACGCCGAACGCGTCGACCATGAGCGCACCAAACCGCCTTCTGTGTGCGTGGATCTCCTCGATCCTCCGCACCAGCGTCTCGGGGTACCACCGGGACAGAAGCCCGTTCCCGTTCTCGCCTTCCCGCATGAGGCTCGCACCGGCAGCGAGAATCCCCCCGTGCTGCATGCGATTCCGAATCAGCGTTCGAAACGCCCGATCCGGCCATGACCTCACAGGAGAGGCGATAATCGCCCGGACCGATGCCTCTGTCACGGCAAAGTGGAGGATTCGATCCGTGAAACTCGAAACCGCCGGGCTCAAGATCGTTCGCCAAACCGAATACACATCACGATCAAGTTCGACAAGCGACACATGGTCTGCAAGGCTCTCAACGCCCACGGTGAGGCCGACGCTCGCACCACCAGCGAACGCCTCGACGAATTCCACCGGACGCTCGGGCAGGGACGTGAGCCAACGGCGAATCCACGGTATCAGCCACGTCTTGCCACCGGGGTATCGAAACGGGCTACGCTGGGGCACCGAGGCAACGTTCACGATGCCTTCGTCGAAGAATCTCAACTGCACTGCACGGCTCATGGCCAGAATGTAGCACGGGCCTTGCGCGATGCAAACAATCCGCAAAACTCTCTGGCCGCCCCGGTCAACCAGCGTCGCTTCAACTCACGCGGGCTTGCGCACTCGAAGAAGGCTTCAACCGCCTCGACAAGGTTGGCACGCGCGCGCGGCACGGTATCGCCCTGGCTGGCGACATCCAGTTCCGGGCACAGCGACACAAACCCAGCGCCCTCGCTGGTGATGACGCATGTCAGGCTGTGCGTGGCCGCGGGCTTGGCGGCGCGGCGTGGCTTTGGGGGCATGTCTGATCGTATGGGCGGAGCGGGATTCGCGGCACTACCCGATCGTCCGCCCCCCAAAGTCCAGCCGCATCGCCTTCTTCGCCAGCGCCAGCGTCTCCTCGGCGATGGTGTTGGCGCGCCGGATGCCCTTGCGGATCACATCCTGCACCACGGCATCGCCCGCCACGCCGTCGAGCTTGGCGCGGCGAGCCCGCATCGGCTCCAGCAGCGCGTTGATGGCTTCGCCCAGTTCGGCCTTCACATGCCCATCGCCCAGGTTGTCGCCCGCGACGTAGCGGCGCTTGAGTTCCGCCGCGCGGTCCGGGTTCGTGGAGCCGATGAACGCATCCACGTACTGCATCAGCACGTTGTCTGGCGCTCCGGGCGCGGTCGGGCTCTGGCGGCCGGTGGTGATGCGGTTGATCTTCTTCTGCACGTCCTTGGCGGTGTCGTACAGGAACACGGCGTTGTTGAGCGACTTGGACATCTTGTTGGTGCCGTCGAGGCCGACCAGCCGGCCGATGCGGCCGATCTTGGCACGCGGCACGGGGAAGACCCCCGCCGCGCCTGCGCTGCCGGGGCGGGCGTGTTCATCCGCCACCACACGGTTGCCCACACCGCAGTAGAGCTGGTTGAACTTGAGCGCCACGTCGCGGCACATCTCGATGTGCGCTTCCTGGTCCTGCCCCACCGGC
>JAIEQQ010000424.1 GCA_019747615.1 Phycisphaerales bacterium | reverse complement strand
AGCGGCTTCGCGGCGTCCAGAGCCTCACGGTTGCGCGGGTCCAAGGCCGCGTACACCGGCGGCGATGCGGGCACGGGCGAAGCGGCAGTCGCGGGCGCGCCGGCTCCGCTCGGCGCGTCCGGCGGCGCGGTGCCGGCGTTCGCTCCCGCTGCGGTCAGGAAGCACAACGCCCCGATCGCGAGCGGAAGAACACGGCGGCTGCGGTGGGCGGACGTTCGCATGATCGGCGCTCTACGAAGTGAGAAGTGTCAACGAAGGGGAAGTTCTTTCAACGAAGTGAGGGAAGAGAGGGAAGGAAGGCGGGAAGGCACTGGGGATGGGGCAATGGGCACTGGGGGTTCGATGCAGAGAAGTTGCAGAGTGGCAATGGTCACATACGACGCGGCCGCGTGAAATGCTGTTCGATTCGAGCGTTGATCATTTGAGCTTCGAGCTTTGATCTCTCCCATTGCCCGATGCCCAATCCCCAGTGCCTTCCCGCCTTCCCTCTCTTCCTTCCCTTCGTTGAAAAATTCCCCCTCAGTCCCGCAGAATGTGCTCAATCGCCAGCAGCGAGTACGCCGCGATGAGTTCGGGGGAATTTTCCATCCAGCGATCGTCCATGGGGCGGAAGCTGCCGTCGGGGTTCTGGAGCGTGGCCAGGACGTTGATCATGTCGTTGTGCCAGTCGCGCGGGCCGGGCTTGCCTTCCAGTGGTGAGGCGAGCTTGGCGGCGCGGGTCTTGCCGCCGAGGCCCTTGGCGTCGGTGTTGTTCTTGAACGCGTCCAGCGCCGCTTGGCGTTCCTTGTCGCCGGCCATCACGATGAGCGCGCTGGCCGGTCGCTCCTTCGTCGCGCCGAAGCGGACGATCGCGTTGACCTTGCCGGCATCCTTGAGGAAGTCCTTGATGCTCTCGTCGGTGATCGCGCTGTCGATGTCTTCGACCATCAGGCTAACGCGCAGCGGCTCAAAGCCGGTGATGTCGATCGTCGCGCTGCCGCTGGCATCCAAAGCCCGGGCCATGGCCAGGATGTAGTAGTAGAAGCCGTCGCTGCCCATCGCCGGGTTCTCAACAACGTTGTAGTGCTCGCGTGCCCACGCCAGGGCGGTCGTCACGCGCTCGTCGTCCTTCTTCAGCCCTGCGAAGATGTACGACTTGAAGCCGAGGTACGTCGTGCTGCCATACGAGCGCAGGCGCGAGACCTTGGTGCCGTCGTCAACAGACTCTTCGATCATCCCGGCGAAGGAGTTGCCCTGGCCCATCGTCTGGGCGGTCTCGCCCGGAGCGTAGATGAACCCGCCCTGGTTCGACTTGTCCGCGTACGGCATGTCGTTGATCTTGTCCACCATCTGCAAGCGCTGCAGGAAGACGATCGCGCGCTGGAAGGCGGGATCATCCGGCGGCAGGCCGCTCTCGTGCAGGGCTTGGATGGCGAAGGCGGAGTTGGAGATGTCCGGGCGGCCGCGATTGCCGTAGCCCCAGCCGCCGAAGGCCGGGTTGTCTTTGGTGATCGCGGGCGCGGGCGCTTCTTTGCCGCCGGCGGGCTGCGTCGCGCCCCATTGGTTGTTGCGAAGGAAATCCTGCGCCGGCGTGATCGCGGCCTTGGCCTCGGGCGTATCCAGCCGCGCGAGCATCGAGAGCGAGATGGCGGTGTTGTATGAGGGCAGATCGCCGTCGTAGATTCCGCCGTCGACTTGGCGGAAGCGCAGGACATACGCCGCCCCGCGCGTGACGCTGTCATCGGTGGGCTTGACGCTCGGGTTCATCAACATGCCATTGAGCACCAGCGAAGTAATGGCCGGGTAATGCGCGCGGCCCTTGCCCTGCTCGCCCTTGGGCACATTCCACCCGCCGGAGTCCTTGTCCTGCTTGCTGCGCAGAAACTCGATGGCCTTCGCGGCGACCTGCTCGCCCTTGGCGCGATGGGCCTCGTCGATGGCGAGGGCGGGGGCGGCGAGGGAGAGCGCCAGGAGGGTGGTGGCGAGGGCGCAGCGGGTGAGCGAGGTGGGTATGAGCATTCGGGGTCTCCGGGCGCGGGAGTTTGGGATGGGCGGGGGGTGGGCCGCGGGGGGGGGGGCGGTGGCGAGCAGAGGCGGGATCGAGGGTGTGATGAGCGGGCTTGCGACATTCACACGGATTGGTCAAGTGAG
>JAIEQQ010000264.1 GCA_019747615.1 Phycisphaerales bacterium | reverse complement strand
GGCGAGTTCGATCTGCGCGAGGCGCTGCAGTATGTCGATGGCGGGCGGCTGGATGATGTCGAGCCGGTGGTCGTCGGGATCAGGTCGGGGCTGCCGGATGATCACGATCTGCTGATGGTCGAGCTGGCGGCCAAGACGCCCTCGATGATGCGCTGGTACACGCTGGGGTTGATTGTGGTGGCGACGCTCTGGCTGGCACCGCTCGTTGTGCTGATTGTGCGACGGATCGCGGCGGCGCGGGCGCGGCGCGCGACACCGGCGGGGCCGCCGCCGAGTTTGTGGGATTTGCTGAGGCCGCTGCTTGAGCGGGCGGCTCGCGGCGAGCTGAGTGTGCAGGAGCAGGCGAAGCTGGAGATGCTTGCGCTGGGCGCGTGGATCGAGCGGCTTGAGCTGCAACGCGAGCGGCACGCGACGGTGATGACGAAGCTGCGGGAGCATCCGGACGCGCGGCGTGCGGTCGATGTGCTCACGCGATGGCTGCACGCGAGAAACCCGGATGTGGATGCGCTGCGGGGTGAGCTTTCGCTGTTGGTGCCGCCAGAACGCGGTTCGCTCGGTGCGCGCGGCGCGATCCAAGCGACGGGTGGTGGTGTGCTCGTGAGCTCGCCCAGCGCCGGAGGTGCGGCATGACCTTTGCGCACGGCTGGGTGTTGTTGTTGCTCGTGATCCCGGCGTTGATGGCGATCGCGGAGCTTGGCGGGCTGGTGGGTGGGCGACGGGTTGCGCTGCCGCTGGATCTGGCGAAGAAGCGATCGAGGCCGGTGCTGGGGGGGCTGCTGCGCGGCGCGGGTGTGCTGCCGGCGGCGGTGCTGGCGGTGGTGCTCTTGATTCTGGCGGGGCCGCAGATCGTGAATCCGCCGAAGGAAGTGCGCTCGCTGACGAACATCGAGATTGTGCTGGACGTGTCGGGATCGATGTCGGCGCGGTTCCCTTCGGGCAAGGTGGACGCGACGCGATACACAGCCGCGATGGACGCGATCACGGCGTTCGCGGAGCAGCGCAGCGGCGACGCGGCGGGCCTGACGATCTTCGGCAACGAGGTGCTGCGTTGGCTGCCGCTGACGAAGGACCTGCGAGCGATCAAGAACGCGGCGCCGTTTGTGGATCCCTCGAAGGTGCCGCCGGAGCTCGGCGGCACGCGTGTGGCGCACGCAGTGAAGTACGCGCACCAGGTGCTGGTGAATCAACCGGCGGGGGATCGGTTGATCGTGCTGCTGACCGATGGCGAATCGCCGGATCTCAGCGGCGGCGCGGGGATCGAGCTGGCGAACCAGTTGAAGGCTGATGGCGTGGTGGTCTATGCGATCAACGTCGGTGGCGGGCAGGCGCCCCAGGGCCTGTCGGATGTGGCGATCCCCACCGGCGGCGGGGTGTTCAATGCCACCGATGCGAACTCGCTGTCGGGCGTGTTCTCGCACATCAACGCGATGCAGCCGGCGCGGGTGAAGCAGGGGGCTTCGGAGGTGGTGACGAACGCGACGCCGTTTGTGATCGCGGCGATGCTGCTGCTGGGTTTGCATCAGGCGTGTTTGTTCGGGCTCAGGTTCACGCCCTGGTGAGACGTGCGTTGTGAGAGGCGATCGATGAGAAGAGATTCGTGGCGTGGAGACGATTGGTGAGAAGCGATGTTTGAGACCTCACACATCTTGATTGCGGCTGGCGTTGCGGGTGCTTGCGCGCTGGCGGAGTGGCTGCACGCGCGCCGGGCGGCGCGGGTGAATGTGCTGGCGTTTTCGGCAACGCCGCGCCGTGCGTGGGTGATCGCGACCCCGGCGCTGCGGGTGATCGGGTGCGGCGTGCTGATGCTCGGGTTGCTGACGGTGCTCGCGACCGACGGGCAATCGACGGCGAGCGCCGACGCGACGGCGAAGCGGGCGGCGGACAAGCACGTGGTGATCGCGATGGACGTTTCGCCGAGCATGTTCTTGATCAAGGACGCGGGGCCGAGCGGCAAGCAATCGCGCCGCGAGCGTGCGCGGGATGTGCTGTCATCGACGCTGCGTCGCCTGGATCTGAGCCGCACGCGCGTGAGCGTGGTGGCGTTCTGGGATTCGGCCAAGCCGGTGGTGATCGATACGTTCGACATGAACGTGGTGACGAACGTGATCGGCGATCTGCCGCTGC
>JAIEQQ010000620.1 GCA_019747615.1 Phycisphaerales bacterium | reverse complement strand
CCTTTTCATGTTCATGTTCGCGTTCATGTTTGCCTTCTTCCTTTTCACGTTCACGTTCACGTTCACGTTTCCCCCGCCCTCATTCCCAAATCTTCACCACACTTATCCCCCCACTACCCGACGCCGCCCGAAACATCCCCTCGCCATTGAACAGCATCACGATCGTGCCGTTGCGATCGATCGCGATGATGCCGCCATCGTCGGGCTTCAGCACATTGAAGATCAGGTGCCGCGCGCTGGTCTCCAGCGTCTCACCCTTCAGCTCCATCCGCGCCGCGATATCGCGCGCCACCGTGTGCCGAATGAACTGCTCGCCCGTCCCCGTACAACTCACGGCACACGAAGCGTTGCTCGCATACGTCCCCGCGCCGATGATCGGCGTATCGCCCACGCGCCCGAAGCGCTTGCCCGTCAGCCCGCCGGTGCTCGTCGCGCTGGCCAGATTGCCCTTGGTATCAAACGCCACGCAGCCCACCGTTCCCGTCGCCGCCGCGATCCGCCCAGACCGCGCCGCACCGTCACTCACCCGATCCATGCGCGGGTCATCGATCGACGACTTCGACTTCGTCTTCGCCCGCTCACGAAGCACCTCGTCCAGCATCTCGCGCCGCCGCGGCGTGCTGAAGTGCTCATTGGGCACCCGCGCCACATTCATCGCGGTCGCAAACTCCTCCGCGCCATCACCCATTAGCAGCACGTGCGGCGTCTGCGTCATCACCAGCCTCGCCAGCGACACCGGGTTCTTCACCGTGCGCACGCCCGCGACCGCACCGGCGTTGAGCGTCGCACCATCCATGATCGATGCGTCGAGTTCATGCTTGCCCTGCTCGTTGAACGCCGCGCCGACGCCCGCGTTGAAGTTCGCATCATCCTCCAAAATCCGCACGACCGCCTCGACCGTGTCCACCGCCGAATCGCCACGAGCCAAGCGGTTGCGCCCCTCGCTCAGAGCCTTCGCCAGCGACGCCTGTCGACTGGCGATCTCCTGCCGGGGCGAGTCCTTCGGAATCACACCCGCGCCGCCGTGGATCACGATCGCCCACCGCGACGGCGTAAACGTCTGCGGCGGCGGCGCCTGCTCAACGGTTGCTGCGGGCCGGGTTGCACACCCACTCATCGCCGCCAAGAGAGCGATCGCCATCACAAGCACATGCGTCTTCATCACCGCAGTCTACCAATCTCCCGGTCAGACATTCGGATCCGATCACCATTCGTAAGAAGACCTGCAATTGAATGCCCCGTACCGATTTCCTACGCTGGCCCATGGCATCTACCACGGGCGGACGGGTCGTCATCGCGGGCGGCAGCGGCTTTCTCGGCGTTTCGCTCTCTCAACATCTCGCAAAGCTCGGCTTTGACGTCGTCGTGCTCTCGCGAGGCAGCCCCGCCCGCGGCACACGCACCGTCGCCTGGGACGCACGCACACTCGGCCCCTGGGTCAGCGAGTTCAACAACGCGACGGCACTGGTCAACCTCGTCGGCCGCACCGTGGACTGCATCAAGACGCCCGACCACTGCGACGAGATCCTCCGCTCGCGCGTGGAATCCACCCGCATCCTCGGCGCCGCGTGCCGAAGCGTCAGCACCCCGCCGCCGGTCTGGGCCCAGATGTCCACCGCCCACATTTACGGCGATCCTCCCTCAGTCATCTGCGATGAAGACTCGCCCTTCGGCTACGGCCTCGCCCCGATCGTCGGGCGCGCGTGGGAGGACGAGTTCGCGCGTGCCGTGCTGCCAACTCAACGCGCCGTCATCCTCCGCACCAGCTTCGTCGTCGGCAAGCCCAACGCCGGCGGCACCGGCGCTCTGGGGCGCCTCGGCCTCCTCTCTCGCCTCGGCCTCGGCGGGCGCGTCGGCTCCGGAACCCAAGGCATGAGCTGGCTCCACGAGCGCGACATGAACCGAATGTTCGAACGCGCCATCACGAGCGACACCATGCGAGGGGCATACATCGCGTCCGCCCCGTCGCCCGTCAACCAAGTGCAGTTCATGCGCACTCTCCGCAAAAACGCCGGTGGCCTCGGCGCCCTGGGCATCGGCCTGCCCGCACTCGAACCCATGGTCCGCATCGGTGCACCGCTCTTTCTTCGCACCGACCCCGAACTCGCCCTCTACGGC
>JAIEQQ010000200.1 GCA_019747615.1 Phycisphaerales bacterium | reverse complement strand
CGGGGTTGGGCAACTGCGCGGCGCCGGCACCGCTGAAATTCTGGTAGTACACATGACGCCCGGCGGTGAAGCCCGTCCCCGTCGCGCGCCGGATCGTCATCCAGAAGTTGTCGCCATCGGCGCGAGCCAGATCACCCGTGTTGTACGGGCGCACCGGCGAGGGCTCGCCCACCGTCACGCGCCCGCCGCTCCCCCAGACATCCGCGCCGTCGGCGCCGTTCAGGCGGTACATCTCGATGAGCGAGTTGGTCGGGCCGCTGACACTGGCGATGTACGCGCAGATCACCGAGTTGTCGCCCATGACCAGCAATCGCGGATCAAACGCGGTGCCCGCCGAGCCCATGTTGCGCTGCCACAGGATCGCGCCGCTGGGGCTCACCTTCGCGACCGTCGCCTTCAGCGTGCCACCCTGGCGATCATCACCGAACGCGACAAACGCGTTGCCGTCGGCATCGATCTCGAGGTCGTAATCGTTCGTCGAGCTCTGATTGCGATCGGCGATGAGCACGCCGTTGGCGGTCCACTCCGGCACGCCGGCGCTGCTGAGCTTTTGGATGTACACGTCGTAGCCGCCGGAGCGATTGTCAAACCAGCTCACGCGAAAGCTGCCGTCGGGGGCTCGCTTGATCTTGGCCTGGATCTGGTCTCCCGCCGCGGTGCAGACCGGCGTGTTGACTGCCGCGTCGCTGGTCCACTGCGCCAGAGCGCTCGAACCGCCGACGAATGACACCAGTGCGCCAGTGCAAATGCCGGCGACGCGCGAACGAGTGAGAAGAATCATGGGCGTGGGCTCCTCTAAAGATCGAGAACCCGCGAGGATGCGTCTCGATCAAAGGACACACTAACGCATCGCGAGGCGAGATGAGTCAGAAATCGGCGGGAATAGGGTTTCCGGCACCCGCCGAGGGACTTCGCCGCACCGGCGGCAGAATCTCGGCCCATCGTGAGCCCGCATCGCGGGGGCCGATGCCGCCGACAGGATGGCCGAGCGCTGCTTCCGACCGGTGGATCGCCCGACGCCATCGATCCTCGTGCGCCGCGGTCGCGATGTGAAACTCGCGGCATTTCGGAGATATCCGCTGGCCGGGCCGATAACCCTGGGTCATACTCTCTCCCGGAGTGTCGTCCGAACCGTCGTTCGGGCCTTATCTGTTAGGGAGGTTTTATGAATCGATTGACCGTTCTCGCGGGCTTTGCGTCCTTGTCGCTGGTTGCGTCTGCGTCCGCGCAGACTTGGCTCTCTGGCGTTGTCACCTATTCCTCATTCTCCGATGGCTCCGCTGCGAGCGAGCCGGCGGAGTACGACAACATCGTCGGCACAAACAACAGCGAGCTCATCGTCAATGGCGCAGCCCGCGGCACCACGTTCGCCCTGACGCCGGGTGTCAACAACTTCACGACCCGCTATATCCCCGGCTACCAGTCGTTCTCCCTCTACTTTTCCTCGACCAGCGCCGCTTTCAGCCGCCCGTTCGCCTCAGCGCCCGATCTGGTCGTCTACGGCTACACCAACATCCCGCTCACGCCCGCCGCGGGCATCGCGGTTCAGAACAACGGCCAGTTCTCCGGCACCAGCCCCTACAGCGGCGCCACCACGTTCACCATCGGCAACCAGGAGCTGACCGTCACCGGCATCGGCATCAATGTCGGCGGCACCAACACCTCCAACTCCTTCCAGATCACCGTCCGCGAGATCCCCGCGCCGGGCGCTCTGGGCCTGCTCGGCGTCGCCGGCCTGCTCGCGTCGCGCCGTCGCCGGGCTTGAACCCTCGCACGGGCTTGCGACCGATCGCGCCTTGAAGCGATGATCAACGGTCTGAAAACAAAAAGCCCCGACGCACGTGCGCCGGGGCTTTGTTCTTTCTGCGAATGCTCCGATCAACCGACCGCGTTGCGGGGTCTTCTTCTCGCTCAGCCCATCGTGCGGGCGGAGCTTGCGACCTTCACCTGCACCGCGGGCGTGCCGGTGTTCATCGCCGCGGCTTGGCGGATCGCCTTGGCGATACCGGCAACGTCAATCCCCACCAGTGCCTGCTGCTTGGCGCGCGAGTCCTGATACACCCAGGCGTCCGGCAGGCCGAGCTTGATGACGCGCGAGGCGTCCAGGTGCATGTCCGA
>JAIEQQ010000354.1 GCA_019747615.1 Phycisphaerales bacterium | reverse complement strand
TCACGCGGGCACTCACGAGTGTGCCCGACCGAGACCCGAGAACATACCGCCGCTTTGCCTCGATGGCCAGAAAAGCCGCGAGCGTGGGCTGAAGATGGCAAGCTGGGGAAGCCTTGGACGGGGTCCGAGGCCAGTTGTCAGGGTTCAGTTCTCAGTCGTCGGCGGTCGAGACAGGTAAAAGGTCCCGTCGCGCGGCGGGCCGCTGGCACCCGTCCGGGCAACCCGTGCCTTCGCAGAGCCTCAGGCGCGGCGTCCATCGGCGCGACGAACGACGGAGATGGGCAGATGGCCTCGCACTTGCGACCTTTCTCGTCCGGTCGTTCGCGTGCGATGCTCACGTCGGCGAGCCCGACGCGCCACTATCAAC
The DNA here is from genome assembly GCA_019747615.1 of Phycisphaerales bacterium. The sequence goes on along the minus strand of JAIEQQ010000354.1, from coordinate 1,736 downwards.
GCCGGCGTCGGCTCGCTTCGCGGCCTTTGCCAGGTTCGACGCGACCTTGCCGTACACCAGGCCGACGGCGAGCATCACCGAGCCCAGCACGAGGAAGCTCACCGTGCGCCACTCCAGCGAGAGCGCCGCAAGGTCGTACGTCAGCACCTTCAACAACGCCAGCCCGAGGAGCCCAAGGCCGACATGACGAAGCTTGGCGTGATGAACCGCGAAGCCCAGCACGATCAGCCCGATGGCCAGCGCCGCCCACCACACGCTGACTGACGCGGACGCGGATGTCGAATCGGTGAACACCAGGCGGGCCACGCGAGCGACCTCGAAACTCGTGGAGACAAAGAGCGTTCCGCTGGCAATCGCGGCGCCCGTGGTCATGCCCGCCGAATCGGCGCGAAGCGACCAGCCCGGGTTGCCGGTCCGCCATCCGGCCACGAGCGCCGCCCCGGCCACCAGCAACGACGACCACATGCCCGGGTGGACGGGCGACTGCACGCGAACGCGCACCCAGTCATCACCGACGAACTCAATGAGCCAGAAGACGACGATCAACTTCGTGGCCAGCGCCGCGGCGTGGTCAACCCACAGCCCTCGCCAGAATCCGCTGATCAGCAGGATCGCCGACGCGAGCACCGGCAACACGAACACCAGCGACCGCGACTCGGTCTCGGCGTTGATCCACAGCGCGAAGCACACGCCAACACCCACCACCGAAGCGAGCCTCGCCAGAGCCAAACGCCACGCCGGCGTCAGCGGGGCTCGCTCATCTTCGTTCAGCCCGATCACCCGCGCCGTCGCGAGCCACGCGACGCCGAGGATCGCTGCGACAGCCATCCAGCGGCTGAGGAACACGCCGTGAACATCGACGCCCACGCGGAGCGTCTCGCTTCGCCACGACTCGACCATCGCCAGTTGCAACGTGGTCACGCCGAGCAACAGCACCGCATACACAGCCAGCGGCCAGAGCTTCGCTCGCCTCGCCACCAGCGCCGCCGCGACGGCCATGATGCCCCAGGTCGCGAGCCAATCCGAAAGACCCAGGGCCACCGCAACGGGGACGAGCGACAAGCACTGCACGATCAACGCGCACGCGAACTTCTCCGCGAGTGTCGACGGCGGGCTCAGGAGCTTTCGCACATCCGGCACGAGTCGCCACGCCAGGGCCGCGGCGCCGATTGCCAGCGCCAGCGGCACCGTCCAATCCAAGGACTCCGCGATGCCGCCGGCCCGCTGCATCACCAGCACTGTGACGCCGAACGCCCACGCCGTCGCGATCACCGTGCCGCCGATCGCCGCGATCGCCGAGGCCGTCGCGACTTGCGTTCCGATCGCCCACTTTGTGACCGCCCGCGTCGCCTCGGCGTTCAACAAGATCCACGTCGCGCCGACGAACATGAGCACCGGCGTCAAGGGCAGCCCATCGCTGGCCAGCGCCCACAGCCCACCGATGAATAGTGTGCCGATGAACGCCGTGCCCCGCACCGCCGCGAACCGCGGCCCGCGCCACGCCGTCAAACCCACCGCCAAGCCCAGCAGCACCGTCAAGTGGATCGGCATCACCCAAGGCGACGGATTCTCGCTGCTCACAAGGAACGGGCACAGGTACCCACCGAGCAATGCGACCACGCCGACCGACGCGTACTGCGCGCGTGCGGCGATCGCAATGCCCAGCAGCGCGACGCTCGCCAAGAGCCCGAACGCGACGCCCGGCGAGACCAGTTCGAACAGCACGTACGCCGCGT
>JAIEQQ010000116.1 GCA_019747615.1 Phycisphaerales bacterium | reverse complement strand
GGCCAAAGTGCAGCGTGTGCTGATCGAGCGCACCGCGACGGCGCAGGCCCCGACGTTGACTTGAGCTTCCGAAGTCGCTCATGGTGCGCGCTCCGTCACGAGGCGGACGGCGATCAGTCCCGCGTCCTTGCACGCGCGGAGCACCGGCAAGATCCCGGCGTACGCGAGGTCTCGATCCGCACGCACCTGCACCGGCACCTGATTCCGCGGCAGTTCCGGCACTGTCCGCAACAACTCGGTGTGCAGCTCATCAGCACGCCGCCCGATCGCTTCAGCGAGTTTGGCTTCGGTGTCAATTGCAACGCCATCGACCGCGATGCGGATGCGCACGCCCGAGTCGATCTCCACGCCGCCGGGCGAAGCGCCGGAATCTCGCGCGACGACGACGATCACCGAGCGCTGCTCGTCCGGACGCCCCGACGCGCTGGAGGGCAGGTTCACCGGCGGGCCCTGGATCGTCGCGAGCTTGCCGACGATGAGAAAGAAAATGATCAAGCACATGACCACGTCGATCAGCGGCGTCACGTTGATCGCGTCAAAGCGAGTTGGGCCGGGGGCGTATCGCCTCACTTACGCAGACCTCCCGCCCGCTTGCACCACCACGTCCGCCATCGGCGGCACGCCGGGCACATCGCGCCCACGATCAGACCCGACCTCTCGCGTCGCATGCTGCGCAAGCAGCAAGTCCACAAGTTCGGCGCTCACAATCATCGCCCGCGTACATAGGCGATCAACCCGCTGGCGATAAAACCCAAACACCGTCAGCGCCGGCACCGCCAAGAGCAGGCCCAGCAGCGTGTGAAACAGCGCCTTGGCAATACCCGCGCTCAGCAGCACCGGCGAAGCCTGCCCGCCGGTCGAACTCAGCGCGCTGAACGCCAGGATCATGCCCCACACCGTGCCCGCCAGGCCCAGCAGCGGGCCAAGGTTGCCGACGATGTTCAGCGGCTCGAGCTTGCGGAACCAGTTGGCCGCCTGCTCGCTGGCGACAAGCTCTGCGCTGTCTCGCGCGCCGCGCTCATCGGCCCCGCGGCGCAGCGCGTCAGACGCGGCGCGGACCACGATCGACACGAACGCCTCGTCGCGACGCACGAACTCGTCGAGCCGCACGAGCTCGCCCCGCGTCAGGTGCTCACGCATCACGCGCTCAGACTCGCGCGGCAGCACCTTCGCCTCACGAATCTCCATCGCGCAACGCCCGAGCACCGCTCCGGCCACGACCGAGCCCAGGATGAGCACGACGGTGAACGCGTCGAATGATTCGAGACACAGCGACTGGAGGCTGCGGGATGCGGGCGCCGGCGCGGCGGCGAGGACAAGCACGGAGTCAATCATCGGCAATACTAAGCGCTGCCGCGCTGCGCAGTCGCCAGACCCCGTCGCGATGCCGCTCGAATCGTCTCGCGTACGCTTGGCCCTATGTCCAGCTCAAGCAACACAACGCCCGCGCCATCCACAGGCACCAAGCCCCGAATCCTCACCGGCGACACGCCGACCAGCACCGGCCTGCACCTGGGCCACTACGTCGGCTCGCTTGAGAATCGCCTGGCACTGCAGGACCAATACGACTGCTACTTCCTCATCGCCAACGTGCACGCGTTCACAACGCTCGCGGAGAAACCCGAGCAGATCCGCGCGAACACCATCGGCATCGTCAAGGACTGGCTCGCGGTCGGCCTTGATCCTGACCGCTCGACATTCGTCCTGCAGTCTGAGATTCCCGCGATCGCGGAGCTGACGTTTTTCTTCGCGATGCTCATCCCCTTTAACAAGGTGATGCGGAACCCGACGCTGAAGACCGAGATCGAGACCAAGGGTCTCGGCGAGACGTATCCATTTGGGTTCCCGATGTACGCCGTGGGTCAGTGCGCGGACATTCTGGCGTTCCGGCCCGATCTGGTGCCGGTCGGCGAGGATCAGGAAGCGCACATCGAGATGTGCCGCGATGTGGCGTTGAAGTTCAACCAGCTCTACTGCGGCGTGAACAACCGCACGCCGCCGGAGCGCCACCACCTTGAGGGCGGCGTCTTCCCGATCGCGCGCGCCAAGATCGGTCGCGTGGCCCGCCTCGTGGGCATCGACGGCACCAACAAGATG
>JAIEQQ010000409.1 GCA_019747615.1 Phycisphaerales bacterium | reverse complement strand
GCTGCCAAAAACGGGCTCACGGTGATTGTGGCGTCAACAAACCTGGTCCTTCGTGACCTGTACGAGGCTGCCCGCGCCGACAAGCAGATCGAAAAGCTGCTCTTGGTTGATCGTTGCCCGGCCCGCCGTCGAAACACCATCGGCGAGCAGGCGCCAGCGCCGCTCTACCCGGATCTGGTTGCAGAGGTCGGTGAGCAGGGAATCATCGACCTCGACCTGCGCGAATACCTCATCGACGAAACAAAAGACTCCGCGTGGCCACAGAAGATCAAGGACGGGACCTACTCACGGTTGGTCGCCAAGAATCTCCAAGGTGTGATCCGCGCCCACAAGAACCTCCGCGTGGCGGACCCGAGCCGCTTCACCGACCACGACCTCGCGACGATCGTGGCCTACGCAGCCATGGGTGTGCCGGATTCGGCGTTCAAGCACAATGACCCCGAGAGTCTGTGGCGAATAGGCCTTATCGCCAGCACGCGCTTCGGAGAACTGGAGACCATCGCTCCAGACATCGTTGAGACCGTTCGCAGCCAACTACAAAGCGCCCCTGCGCCATACTGCTGGCTTGCCAAACACGATCCGGAGACGGTGCTCCGAGCGTTCTACACCGCCGTCATCCTTCAGCAGCACAGCCCGGATTGGAAGTTGTTGTTGCCCAACCTCGACCCCGGGTTGCAGCCATACAAGGACATGGACCCGAAGGTGCTCCAGACGGCGCCGGCAGACCTCATCAGCCTGAGCGAAGAGCGTGCCCATGCCGACCTGGCCCAGGCGGAAGCCGCATTGACTCGTGATGGCCTGCAGTTGGTCTTTGTTGATCGGTTGGGAGGCGACAAGCCCGAGGGCTTCGCGGGAATCCTGGAGCGAGAGCGGTACTCCACGCTCTTCCGCGAGCTCGCCCTTTTCCTGGCCCTCCGCGACCAGCTTTCGACGTTCCCGGCTGTCGAGCATCATGCTCGCATCCGCAAGGGGCTTCTCGAAGCGACGCCGACCCAAGCGTCAGATTCACCGTTTGTTGAACGCCGCCCGTCCGCCGGCTGGGCAGGCCTCAAGGAGGCGTATGACCTCGCTGGCCAGTTTGCCGTCCTGCGGAAGGACTTGGCGGCGTTCGTCAAGGCTTTGGGCGTTCGCAAGACCGAGCACCTCGACTTCAAGTACTTCTGGGAGCAGTGGAACGGCAAGCGCCTGAATCGCTCTGAGTACTTCCTCTCGGCCATCGAGCGTGCAGTCGGCACCAACGCGCTCCTGCCGCGATCCGAGGACCAGTTGCCCGCGGTCTTTGCCAACGCGCTCGACGAGCTTCGGCAGCGGGTGAATGCCCTGACCAGCGAGCTCAACAAGCAGCTCGACGAAGTGAATCGGCGATTCCAGGAGATGGTGGCAGCCCAGTACAAAACCTGGATCCACGGTGAGACCAACGTGCATCTCACCTGCCAGTTCGTACCCCGCGTGCTTAAGCCGAACTGGGACCCCCAGACAGAAGACGCGGTCGTCCTGGTCTTCGACGGCATGAGGTACGACATCTTTGACGAGCTGCTGAAGCCGGCGATTGCGGACCGCCTTGAGCTTGTGAAGGAGTACCACGGATCCTCCGTCCTACCCAGCGAAACCGAGGTCTCCCGCTGGGCGATCGCGGCCGGCCAGCCGCCCGATACATGGTGGGCAGACGCTCGGAAGCCGGAGAACTTCCATCTCAAGACGGCACTCGACCGCGAGTTTGGCTTCAAAGGTGACGCCGAGGCGTACGCACCACCTGGAAGCGGGACGGGCGAAACGGTGCGGTACCGAGCCGGACGGCTGCAGTACATCATCTTCGAGTTCTGCGACAAGGAACTCCACAAGATCACCAGCAAAACGCTCGCGGACGGGCGGCAGGTGCCGTCCCGCCCCTTGGCACTCATCTACCGCCAGCTCCTCAAGGACCTTATCGACAACGAGGTCATGGCTGTCGTGCGGCAGTTGCCCGCCGGTATGAAGGTGTTCATCACGGCCGACCACGGCTTCGGACGCGTCGCTCGTGATCGGCTTCAGGTTGACCACGCCTGGCTGAACCAGCCGGAGGATTGCCTCCACCTGAACGCCTGGCTTCGCAAGAC
>JAIEQQ010000638.1 GCA_019747615.1 Phycisphaerales bacterium | reverse complement strand
CCGCGCCGCCAACCGCACCGATGCCTTCCGCGTGCTCTCGGCGATGATCGATTCGCCCCGCGGCGTCGATCTGGACGTCTACGCACACGGCGCGGTGATGAACATCCACGAGGCCGCCGCCCCGCGCGAGCTCGATCACGCCGCCGCGGCGGCGACAGCGCTCGAAGCCCTCGCGCCGCTTGGTGTCCGCGCCGTGTACATCAAACCCTTTGCACGCGACCGATCCCGCATGGGCGGGCAGCTCCCGCCGGGAGTCACCGATCCTGCGCCCGGCGCGGGCCAGCCGCTGGACGAAGCCTTGCTGATCCGCGAGGTCGGCTGGACGCTGGAGGTTCGCCTGTACGACGGGCTCTCGACGGGCTTGTTTCTGGACCAGCGCGAGAATCGCGCGTTCGTGCGCCAGTGGTGCGCCGCGCGCCGGGCGAGCGCGAAGGACACGACACCGCCCGTCAGCGTGCTGAACACGTTTGCGTACACGTGCGCGTTCTCGGTCGCTGCGGGCGTCGCGGGCGCAGTGACCACGAGCGTCGATGTCTCCGGCCGCTACCTCGACTGGGGCAAACGCAACCTCCAGCACAACGGCCTAGACCCCGCGGCTCATCGCTTCGCAAAGATGGACACCTTCGAGTTCATCACATACGCGCAGCGGAAGAACCTCCGCTACGACCTCATCATTCTCGATCCGCCGAGCTTCGGCTCCGGCTCCAAGAAGCGCGGGCACAAGCCCTGGAGCTCGCTTGACGGCTACGCGCGCCTTGTTCGCGAATCCGCCACGCTCCTAAACCCGCGAGGCGTCATCTTCGCATCCACCAACACACGCGAGCTCTGCCAGGGCGACCGCCTTCGGCGCGAGGTCTTCAAAGGCCTCGGGCGCGAGCCCGCGTGGCTCACACTTCCGCAGATCCCGATGGACTTTGATCGGGATCGCGGCCGCTTCGCAGCATGCGCGTTTGAGGTGCCAACGACGCCCGCGCCCAGTGCTCGCCCGCGGTATTCGGCTCGCCGGTCTCCGCCGTAGCGCTGCTGTCGCGACAACGTCATCATCGACTCACGCAGAGTGCCACCCCCCCACGCCCCCCACCCCTGGGCACGACGTGTCTCGATCGCTCCCACGCCCGTCTGTTTCACGTTTGCGTTCATGTTCACGTTTAGTTTCTCCACTCGCCAAAGCACCACCATGTCCACACCCCCCACCACCCAGTTCCCTCGTCGCACATTCGCGATCATCTCTCATCCCGACGCCGGCAAAACCACGCTCACCGAAAAACTCCTTCTCTACGGCGGCGCACTGGCGCTGGCCGGCTCCGTCACCGCTCGTAAGAACCAACGCGCCACCGCCAGCGACTGGATGGAGCTTGAGAAGCAACGCGGCATCTCCATCTCCTCCACCGTTCTTCAGTTCGACTACGCACCCCCATCGCCACCGGCGCCGCCGGAGCTTGGCACCGTGCGCATCAACCTCCTCGACACGCCGGGCCACAAGGACTTCAGCGAGGACACCTATCGCGTGCTCACGGCGGTCGACGCCGCGGTGATGGTGATCGATGCGGGTAAGGGCATCGAGCCGCAGACGCGCAAGCTCTTTGAGGTGTGCCGTCGTCGCGGGGTGCCGATCTTCACGTTCATGAACAAGTGCGATCGCCCGACGCGCGAGCCGCTGGAACTCATCGATGAGCTTGAGCGGGTCCTCGGCATCGGCGCGTTCCCGGTCAACTGGCCGCTGGGCTCGGGCCCGGATTTCAGGGGCGTGTACGACCGGCTCTCGCACAAGGTGCATCTGTTTGAGCGCACCAGCCACGGCGCGTACGAAGCGCCCGTGCAGGTCGTGGGCATTGATGATGACCTGATCCGCCAGAAGCTCGAGCGCGTGTACACGCAGGTGCGCGAAGAGATCGAGATGCTCCACGGCGCCGGCGAGAGCTTTGACGAGGCCCGCGTGCTGGCTGGCCAGGTCACGCCGGTGTATTTCGGCTCGGCGATGAATAACTTCGGCGTGCAGCTTCTGCTTGACGGGTTCCTCGAACACTCGGCTGGGCCGGGGCCGCGGAAGTCCAAGGCGGTGGGCGACGCGCCCGAGCGGATGATCGAGCCG
>JAIEQQ010000525.1 GCA_019747615.1 Phycisphaerales bacterium | reverse complement strand
TCAACGCGCTGGTCGGGCTGAACTTTGAGCAGCCGATCGGCAATCGAGCCGCGGAGGCGAACTTCAATTCGCGATCGCTGGAACGCATGCAGTCGGTGATCGCGTACAAGGACGTCGCGCAGCGCATCGTCGGTGACGTGAAGGAACGTTTGCGGACGGTGGATGCGAACTACAAGCTGATCGAGCAGACGCGCGCGGCGCGGATCGCGGCGGCGGAGAACCTGCGGACGCTGCTGGTCGAAGAGCAGAACCTCGCGGCGCTCACGCCGGAGTTCCTGGATCTCAAACTCCGCCGTCAGCAGGCCATGGCCTCGGCGGAGGTGCAGGAGATCGTGGCGATCACCGATTACAACAGCGCCGTCGCAAGGCTCTATGGCTCGATGGGCACCGCCCTGCGCCGCAATCGCGTGGACTTTCACGTGCCGACGGCCGAAGAGGCGATGGCGATCGGTGCGACCGGGCGTGTGCCGGATTCGCCGATCGTGACGCCGACAAGCCAGAGCGGTGGCGAGCGCGACCCGGACCGGATCAGCACGCCGGCAACGCCTCGCCGTTGAGATCGGACCACGTTGATCATGGCGACTTCCGAACCACAGCACGAGCAGATCGCGATCGCGGCTGATGTGCTGAAGGCCGGCGGCGTCGTCGCGTTTCCGACTGAGACGGTCTACGGCCTCGGCGCCGACGCGATGAACGCGTCGGCGGTGCGGCGGGTGTTTGAGATCAAGGGCCGGCCCAGCCGCAACCCGCTGATCGTTCATGTGTCGTCGGTCGAGATGGCGCAGCGGTGCGTGTCGCCCGGCGCGTGGGATGCGAGAGCCACGCGGCTGGCGCAGGCGTTCTGGCCTGGGCCGTTGACGCTTGTGCTGCCGAAGGCGCCGGGCGTGCCGGACGTTGTCACCGGTGGCGGGCCGACAGTCGCGATCCGGGTGCCGTCGCATCCGATGGCCCTGGCCCTGATTGATGCGCTCGGCGGGCCGATCGTCGGCCCCAGCGCGAACGTCTCCGGGCACGTCTCGCCGACGACCGCGGCTCATGTGCGGGCGGAGTTCGGCGATGCGGTGATGGTGCTCGACGGCGGCGCGTGCGTCGCCGGGATCGAGAGCACGGTGCTGTGGCTCGGCACCGGCCAGAGCGATCGCGCGAGAGTGCTGCGACAAGGCGTGATCTCGGCGGGGCAGATCGAAGCGGCGCTCGGCGAGCCGGTGGGCGCCGCGATGATCAGCGATGAAGACTCGCGAGCCGTGCTTGCGTCGCCGGGTCTGCTGACGCGGCATTACTCGCCGCGCACCCGGGCGGAGCGCGTTGGGTGGGGCGATTGGCCGTGCGTGCGTGCGATCATCGATCGCGAGCAGGGCAAGATCGGCGTGCTGTGCTTCACATCGCCGCCGGACGACATCGAACGCGCCGCGACGGTCGAACACGTCGGTGAGGATCCGATGATCGCGGCGGCGAAGCTCTACGCCGCGCTGCGCCGGCTTGACGACGCGAACCCGAGCGTGATCGCGATCGAGATGCCGCCGGAGCGATGGGCGGGGAGCGCCGGCACGCTGCACGATCAGGGCGTGTGGGATGCGATTCGCGATCGGCTGACGCGAGCGACGGCGAGCGAGGGGAACTGAATGCAGCAGAGCTCAAATCAGCAAAGCAGCAAAGCAGCAAAGCAGCAAAGCAGCAAATTGAAGCAGCGATCTGGTACGTCGATCGCGAAACCGGGAACTCGAAGGGCCTCGAAGGGCCTCGAAGGGCCGGTCATCATTTGCTGCTTTGAGCTTTGAGCTTTGAGCTTTGCTGCTTTGCTGCTTTGCTGCTTTGCTGCTTTGCCCACCTGCGCGCTGCAACCGCCCACCCAGAGAGAGCCTGCGAGAGGCAGGCGGGACGCCTACCCCACACTCGGCCCTTGCCTTCCATCAAACCCATGTCGGAGCCCGGAGGTTTCCGGTTGGGGCGGGCGCGTCCGTGGCCAGAGTCTGGCACTGCCCGCCTTGATCGGTGCTCCGGATGCGGCGTTGGTCCGTCATCAGCCGCCGGGACGGGGACTCATTCCCGCGTCGTGGTATCCCTCCGGGCTCCTAGT
>JAIEQQ010000722.1 GCA_019747615.1 Phycisphaerales bacterium | reverse complement strand
GTCTGCGGAGCCGCCCCATGAGCCTGGTCCAAGCACGATCCTTGATCAAGAACTACCTCGCGGGCGACGTCGTCGTCAACGCGATCCGCGGCGTCGACTTCAGCATCGAGCCCGCATCCTTCGTGTGCTTCGTCGGCCCCTCCGGCAGCGGGAAGAGCACGCTCCTCAACATGATCGGCTGCCTCGATCATCCGAGCGAGGGCACCCTAAGCGTCCTGGACACCGATGTCGCCGGACTGGACCGCACGGCGGCCGCGGAGTTTCGCGGCAAGAACATCGGCTTCGTCTTCCAGGACTTCAACCTGCTTCCGGTGCTGACGGCCTACGAGAACGTGGAGTATCCGTTGGTCATGGTGCAGCGCTGGAATCCCGAGGAACGAGGCAAGCGCGTGATGGCGATGCTCGATGCGGTCGGCGTCGCCGATCAGGCGCACAAGTATCCGGGGCAGCTCTCGGGCGGGCAGAAGCAGCGCGTCGCGATCGCGCGTGCGCTCGTGTCGAAAGCACAGCTCGTGCTCGCCGACGAACCGACCGCCAATCTCGATCACGACACCGCCATACGCATCATCGCCCTGATGAAAAGCATGTGCAGCGAACTGGGGACGACCTTCGTCTTCTCGACCCACGACCCGAAGATCATGGCCGAAGCGGAAACGACGTTCACGCTCGAAGATGGCCGTGTGCTTCGGACCGATCGCTAGGAGCCCGCATGGGAAACGTCTTCAAGATCGCCGCACGCAACCTGATGCGCTATCGGCGCAGGACCTTGCTGACCTCGGCGTTGGTCGTGTTAGGCATCGTCGCTGTCATGGTGTTCGTCGCCGTCGCGGGTTCGTTCAAAGCCATGATGGTGGGCCAGATCACCGATTCGATGCTCGGCCACGTGCAGGTGCACCGGCGCGGCTACGTCGCCTCCATCGACAGCCTCCCCATCAACCTCAATATGCCGCCCGAACTCGTCGAGCGCGTCGGCGCCGCCTTGACATCGACACCCGGTGTCGCGGTGTGGACGCCGCGCGTCAAGTTCGGGGCAGGCTTCAGCAACTTTGCGGAAACGACCAACATCCGGGTGGTCGGCATCGATCCCGACCGCGAGATCCAGGTCACACCCCTATCTGCCAGCCGGGTGCGAGGCGGGCGCGCGGAAGGCCCGTTCCTGCAACGGGGTGAGATTCTCGTTCCAGCCCTGCTCGTGCGCGGCATGGCGGTGAAGCCGGGGGACTCGGTGGTCCTGATCGCAACCAACAAGGACGGCTCGGTGAACGGCAAGACCTTGGTCGTGCGCGGCGAACTGGATAGCGTGACCGGCCCCGGCGGGCGCGACGGCTATATCCATATCGACGATGCACGCGAACTGCTGCGCATGACGAGCGCCGAGGTCAGCGAGATCGCGATTCGCCTGAAGGCGCCTGAGGCGGCCGAACAAACCGCCGATGCACTGAGGCAAACGCTCGGCGCCGTGAGGGGCAAGAAGAAGGATGGGGGCGCCGGCATGGGCCTCGAAGTGCACCCGTGGCAGATGCTGACGCCGTTCAACAACATCGCCAAGATGATCGACATGATGACGCTCTTCATCAAGATCATGCTCGTCTCGATCGTGCTGATCAGCGTCATGAACGTGATGGTGATGGCCGTGTACGAACGCATCCGTGAGATCGGCACGATCTCCGCCATCGGCACACCACCGCGCCGGGTCCTGTCGCTGTTCGTCGCTGAGGGCCTGATCCTCGGCGTGCTCGGCGCCGTGCTCGGCACCGCGCTGAGCGTCGGCGCCATCCTCGCAATCAATGCGGCGCAGTTCACCTACGACTTCGGCCAGCAGCAAGGCATCGTCATGTCCGCCACGATCGCGCCCCAGGACGTGCTCACCATATCGATCATGGCGATCCTGGTGGCAGTCGTCGCGAGTCTGCAGCCGGCGTGGAAGGCCTCGCGCATGGATCCGGTGCAGGCCCTGCGGCACGTTTGACCCGACTGATTACAACAAGGCACGCTCATGACGCGCATCCTCCTGGCACTTCTCAGCCTCCTGATCGCAAGCCCTGCGCTGTCGGCAAGCATCGACGCCAACG
>JAIEQQ010000337.1 GCA_019747615.1 Phycisphaerales bacterium | reverse complement strand
AACGCCGATGTTGCAGACGCTCGCCGGCGGAGCCGCGGCTCGGCCGTTCAAGACCCACATGAACGCGCTGGATATCAGCCTGTTCATGCGCATCGCGCCGGAGCTCTACCTCAAGCGCCTGCTCGTCGGCGGCATGCCCAAGGTCTTCGAGATCAACCGCAACTTCCGCAACGAGGGCTTGGACAAGCAGCACAATCCCGAGTTCACGATGCTCGAGGCGTACTGCGCCTTCGGCGATGTCGAAACGGTGATGAACTTGACCGAGAGCGTGATTCGCGCCGCGGCGGCAGAAGTCGCAAAGGGAGCCCCGAGCGCAAGCTCGGGACATGATGGCGCGTCGACCGACATCATCCTGCCCTTCGGCGATCTGAACATCAACTACAGCCAGCCCTTCCGGCGCGTCACCTACGCCGAGCTGTTCCGCAGCGCGCTGGGCATCGAGATGACCGACACCGCCAGCGTGCTGGCCGAGGCGCAGAAGCGGCACATCAAGATCAAGACGCCCGCCGGGCAGCCGATCAGTACCGTGCTCATCATCAACGAGCTCTTCGAGGAGTTCGCCGAGAAGACGGTGGACCCCGCGGTCCCGACGTTCATCACCGGCTATCCCAGCGCCATCAGCCCGCTGACGCGCCCGAACGCGCAGAACCCTGAGATCGCCGATCGCGCCGACCTCTTCATCGGCGGCATGGAAATCGCGCCGCACTACACGGAGTTGAATGATCCGGACGTGCAGGCGGCCAAGTTCCGCGAGCAGCTCCAAGGCGCCGACGAGGGCAAGAGCGCCGACGAGCAGACCTTCCGCACGTACGACGAGGACTTCATCAACGCGTTGAAGGTCGGGATGCCGCCGGCGGGCGGCATGGGCCTGGGGATCGATCGCTTGGTCATGCTGCTGACCAATCAGCGGACGATCCGGGACATCGTGTTGTTCCCGCTGATGAAGCCGGAGTGAGTGAGAAGCCGCGGGGTCGCCGGCTCTCGCGTGCACCTCACGGCCTGGCGCGCATGTAAAACCGGTACGTTCCGCCCCACTGGCTGTCCCAGCGGAAGTGCCCCGTCGAGAGATTGCCGTCATCCAGTCGTCGATCGACCTCGGTCATGATCGTCTGCGTTTCGCCCACGGGCTGACCGGCGGAATAGATGCACACGTCCGGGTTGCCGTCTTCGAAGTTGTTCCAGTTCCACAGGCCGCCGATCGGCGAGCGCTTCTCCCAAGGGTTCTCGTGAACATACGCCCGGACACGGAACGGCTGGCCGCTCGACCCGTCGTTGTCCGGCGGCCACCCGCCCACATCCCGGTTGTACGACAGGTACGCCGACTTCAACTCCTTGAACGTCTGCACCACCGCCGCAATCTTCGCGTCGCGCGACACATCAAAGAACCGCGGCACCGCCACGCCCGCCAGAATCGCGAGTACGACAATCACCGCGATCAACTCGATCAGCGTGAATCCGTGTTGATCATCTCTTCCGCCCATGACCATGTTCCTTGAGAGACGCGCGAGCCCATCCTGGTGGGCTATCGGGCAATCTGCCCGCGGTCATTGGCTTTGCACCGGTGGAATCGCTGGGCAGACGCTTGGAGCAACACCGACCGTCGCAGGTTCGTGCGTGCCGTCCGAGAACTGGCATCGCACGAGTCGGCCAAAGCGGAGCGTGGATGTGATGCTGGGGGAGCGTTCGGTGTGAGTACGTGGGTGCGGTTCGGCGGTGCGGGCGTGGCGGGTTTGTTGGGCGATTCGGTATGCTCAGAGCATGCTGGAATCACGCCCGACCGCACCCGCAACCGACGCGACCACGCCGCCGGATCGCGCCGACATGCTGCGAGCGTTCCTCGCCGCGCAGGACATCGAGTGTCCCTCGTGCCGCTACAACGTGCGCGGCCTGCGGACCGATGTCTGCCCCGAGTGCAACCAGAAGCTGACGCTACGACTGGCACTGACGGAGCCCCGGCTCGCGGGGTTCATCGCGGGATTGGTTGGCCTCACGTCCGGTCTCGGGTTCCACACCGTGCTTGCGGCGTTCTTCACGTACTATTACGTCTTTGTGCGCCTGCGGGGCGGGCCAC
>JAIEQQ010000168.1 GCA_019747615.1 Phycisphaerales bacterium | reverse complement strand
GTCGCCCGACTGCCCGAACGAGCTGACGCCCAGCGGCCTGATCGGATTGCCGCACACCGAGCCAAGCCACGACAGCGCCGCCGGATGCCCGTCGATCACGCTGACGATGCCAGCGCCCGGTGCGAGCGCGCCGAGCAGCCTCGCCGCATGCGAGCCGGCGCCATGCGCCAGCCAGTCCGCATGGAGCCGCCCGGCCGACGTCACCGCCAGCAATGCCGCCCCGACGCCCGCCGCGTTGAGCGCCTCAACCGCCGCCACCGCTTCGGGCGCGACAGCCCCGCAATAGGCGACCGCGATCCGCGCGCTCGTCCCTGGCGGCGGCCCCATCGTCCAGTACGCCCCCGCGATGATCCCTTCCCCCAGCGCCTCGTCGAGGGTGCGCCGCGGCTGCTCCAATACCCGCGTCGACAGCCGCAGATACGTCGCGCCGCCGTCCTTGCGCTGCATGTGCTGGAAGCCCCAGCTCATGATCCGCGCGAGCTCGTCGGCGTAAGCCGGCTCGAACATCGACAGCCCCGGAATCGACATGCCCGTCAGCACCGTGTTGATCGACTGATGCGCGCCGCCTTCCGGCGACAGCGTGACGCCCGACGGCGTTCCCGCCAGCATGAACCGCGCATCCTGGTAGACCGCATAGATCAGCGCATCGAGCCCGCGGTTGACGAACGGGTCATAGACCGTCCCGACCGGCAGCAACCGCTCGCCGAACAGTGGCTCGGAGAGCCCGAGCGCCGCCAGCATCAGGAACAGGTTGTTCTCCGCGATGCCGAGCTCGATGTGCTGGCCTTGCGGGCTCTGGCTCCACTTCAGCGGCGAGGCGATGTGCTCGTCACGGAAGACGTCCGTCTTCGGATTGCGGTGGAACACGCCGCGGCGGTTGATGAAGCCCGAAAGGTTCGTCGACACCGCAACGTCGGGCGATGTCGTGACGAGACGCGCTCCCAGCGCCGTCTCGCCCTTGGCCAGCTCAGCGAGGATCGCGCCGAACGCAGCCTGCGTTGAGTTTTTGGGCGACGACGGCATCGCGATCTCGCCCTTGACGATGGCCGGCCGGCGCGGCGATGCGGCAGCTTTTTTCCGCCACGGCACCTGCTCGATGAACGCCGCGACCTCCGCCCGGCGCTGCGCCGACAGCCCGCCCAGGGCCTCCCATTCCTCGCCGGCCTGCACGCGGCACGAGGCGCGCAACTGCTCGATCTGCGCCTGCGTCATCAGGCCCGCGTGGTTGTCGCGATGGCCGGCGAGGGGCGTGCCGAAGCCCTTGATCGTATAGGCGATGAAGCAGCGCGGCTGCTCGTCCTCAGCGGCATCGAACGCTTCCGTCAGCGTATCGAGACAGTGCCCGCCCAGATTGGTCATCAGCCGGTGAAGGGCTGCGTCGTCGCGCGTGTCGAGCAGCTCGCCGAGCCCGCTCGCGCCCGCGAGATCCTTCGCCAGCCGCTCGCGCCAGGCCGGCCCGCCCTTGAACACCAGCGCGGAGTAAAGCTGATTGGGACAGTCGTCGATCCACAGCTGCAGCGCCCCGCCGGCAGGCCCGATGAACGCGTGCCGCAGCTCCTTGCCGTACTTGAGGCTCTCGACCTTCCAGCCCACCGTATCGAAGAAGCTGGTGATCTTCTGGAACAGGTGATCGTTGACCGTGCCGTCGAGGCTGTGCCGGTTGTAGTCGATCACCCACCACAAGTTCCGGACATCGTGCTTCCAGCCCTCCAGTAGCGCCTCGAACACGTTGCCTTCGTCGAGCTCCGCGTCGCCCATGATCGCGACCATGCGGCCCGTCTGCATGTCCTTGATCCGCGCCGACAGGAAATCCTGCACGATCGAGGCGAACAGCGTGACGCCGACGCCGAGCCCCACCGATCCCGTCGAGAAATCGATGCCGCCCTCGTCCTTGGTCCGCGACGGATAGGCCTGCGCGCCGCCGAGCGCCCGGAACGCCTGCAGCTTCTCCAGCTTCTGCGTTCCCAGCAGATAGTTGATCGCGTGCAGCACCGGCGCCGCATGCGGTTTCACCGCGATCCGGTCCTGCGGCCGCAGCGCCTTGAAGAACAGCGCCGCCATGATCGACGA
>JAIEQQ010000175.1 GCA_019747615.1 Phycisphaerales bacterium | reverse complement strand
CCAGCCCGCCGAGCGGGTGGTACCGGGCGCGGAAGTTTGTGCGGCGCAATCGTGTCGCGGTGCTCATCGCGGTCGTGGCCCTGGCGGGGCTGGCCACGACCGCGATCGCCGCGAGTGTGGGCCTGCGGCGCGAGGCGGCGCAGCGTGACGTCGCGATCGAGAACGAGCGCGTTGCGAAGGCCAACGAGGCCCGAGCGAACGAGGAGAAGACCAAGGCTCAGAAAAGCGCCGACCGCGCGCAGGCGGCGATGAACTTCTTGCCTTCGGTGCTCTTGGGCGCCGATCCGGCGCGGAACGAGGGACGCACCGACGTGACCGTCGGCGAGATGCTCGACCGCGCCGTGGCTGCGGCGGACAAGGGCACCACACTCTCCGGCCAGCCGCTGGACGCTGACGTTGAGGCGACGGCGCGGCTGTCGGTCGCCGTGGCCTACTACGGGATCGGTCGCTACGCCGAGGGGCTCGCGCAGGCACGCCGCTCGCTGGCGATCGCCGAGCGTGTCTATGGCGCGGAGTCGCCGGAGATACTCGAGTGTTTGGGCTGGGTCGCCACGGGGCTCTGGTACACCGGCGGCGGGGTCGAGCTCGAGGCGATGTCGCGCCGTCACCTGGCGATCATCGAGAAGAGTGGCCTGCGGAACACGATGGACCATGCACAGGCGCTCAACCTGCTCTCGTTGAGCTATCACGGTCGCGGCATGAACGCCCAGGCGCTGGCGGTGGACATCGAACGCCTGGCGGTGGCTGAGAAGGTCGTCCCGCCCAACCGCTTCCAGATCGCCAGCTCGCTGCACGAGATCGCGCTCAACATGAACGGGCTCGGGCGGAGCGTCGAGTCGCTGCCATATATCACGCGATCGGTGGCGGAATACGAGGCTCTTGAACAAGAGCTCAGCGTCTCGCGTCCGCTGACGACCCTGGGCAACACACTCGTCGCGCTGGGGCGGCTGGAGGAGGCGGAGGCCGCGTGTCGGCGTTCGATGGAGATCAGCGACCGCTTGCGCGGCAAGGACCACCCATATCCCGCGTACGAGCGAAACACGCTGGCTCGCGTCTTGGTGATGCGCGGAAAGCTCGATGAGGCCGCCGCGATCTTGGAGCACGCCGGCAGGGTCTCGGGGGCTCGAACGCCCAAGGTGGCGGGGCAGGCGGCATGGATGCAGGCAGTGCTGGTTCGCGCGCAGGGGAAGCCGGACGAAGCGATGAAGTTCTACGTCGCGGCCCGCGCCGGCGCGCGTGTGGAAGACTTGGCCAAGGACGTACCGGGATTCATCGGCGTCGCCGCCGACGGCTACGGCGCCGCCAACGACACGGGCCGCTACGCGGAAGTCGCTGCCGAGTGCGAGGTGCTGCTGCCCAAGGCACGCGAGACGTTGGGTACGGATCCGAACAACACGCTCATCCGGCCCTTCGCCGCGGAGATGCTGCGGGCGTACTTGGCGCTGGGCGACGAGGCGAGTCTGGCGAAGGCCGAGGCGCTGCGGGCGCAGTACCCGGGCCTCAAGCCCGGCCCGGGGCGCGTGCCCGCGCAGCCGTGAGCGTTTCCAACAACACGCCCGACGCCGCACTCCGCGCCGCAGATTCTGCGCCCATTTTTGGGTCTCGCGGCCCAAGCACGGTCCAACTTCAGTCCGAATATCACCGGCGCGTCTCCTTTGTCAGCGATCTCTGCTCTGCTGATCGCTGACTTTGCACAAAATTCCGCGTGCTTTGCCCCAAAGTCAGCGATCAACGCCGCAAAGTCCGCGATCACGGCGGTGAAGTCAGTGGACATGGTCTCCATGTCAGCGGACAAACGCCCTGCGCTGGCGACCACAGCGTTCATTCCAGACGATGCCATCCCCGAACCGGCGAAGGCGACGGCGTGTTGGGCAATCCCAACGCCCCAGACGGCCCAGACGGCCCGCTTCGGTTCGGTGTGCGTCTGGATCGTCGCCATCCAACACCGTCCCGAAGAAAGCTTGCGGCGTCGCTGTCAGACTTGTGCGGCGAGCCACTAGCAGGCCGTTGAAAAACCCCTTGTCAGGCGCAACCGGACGGGTACGGCGTGCGAAGATGGGGGCATGAGAG
>JAIEQQ010000528.1 GCA_019747615.1 Phycisphaerales bacterium | reverse complement strand
CTGGGGAAGTTTAGTTTTACGGGGCTGGGGATTGTCAGTGCACTGGCGTTGATTTACGCCGCGATGGGTTTGCTGGTTGAAGTCGAGAAGTCGTTCAACGCGATCTTTGGTGTAGAGAAGGGGCGCTCGTGGGGCGGGCGGATCATGCGGTACTGGCTGGCGATCTCGCTGGGGCCGCTGTTGGTGGTTGCGAGTTTTCTGGTGGGCGAGCGGGCATCGGCGATCGCGCGCGATGTCGCGGGGACTGACGGCGTGATGGGGCCGACGCTGGTCGAGCTGTCGGGATATCTGGTCAGCGTGGGCATCTCCGGCACGCTGCTGACGGTGCTGTATCTGGCAGTGCCGAACACGCGCGTGCGCTTCAAAGCAGCGATTGCCGGCGGGTTTTCCGCGGCGGTGTTCTTGGAGCTTGCAAAGTACGGGTTCGGCCTGTTTGTCAGCGGCGCGGGGTACTCGTCAATCTACGGGCAGCTTGCGCTACTACCGCTGTTCATGTTGTGGGTCTATACGACGTGGTTCATCGTGCTGCTCGGGCTGCGTGTGAGTTATCTCATGCAGCATCGCAATAGTTCGCTGCTCATGATCGCGGCCCGCCTCGGGGGCGGCGCGCCGAGCGATGGCGTGTGCATCGAGCCGGCGTCGGCGGTCGCGGTGTTGTCGATGATCGCCAAGCGGTTTGAGCGCGGGCTCGGTGCGATCTCGGGCGAGCGCATCGGCGCTGAACTCTCGCTGGACACGGTGTTCGTCCGGCGCGTGCTCGCGCTCGCGGCCGCGCGGGGCATGGTGGCCAGCGTGAACGCGGATCAGAACACCTCCGGCGGCGCATCGGCCGGCGGCGAGAACTATGTGCTGGCCCGCCCGGCAGCAACGATCCTGATGCGGGATGTGCTCTCCATCGGCTTCGAGCTTGCGCAGGTGCCCTCGGGCGCCGAAGCAGAGGCGGTGATCCGCGGCTTACGCAAAGAGCAGCTTGAGGCGCTTGGAGAGCGGGCGCTGGGGGCGGAGGCGAGTGGGCCGGGGCTCAAGCCGCAAAGCGCGGACGGCTCGGGACAAGCGGTCGGGGCGGTGGCATAAGGGGCGGTGGCGAGAGGGTCGGCAACGCGAGAAGCTCGGGAATCGCACGGCTCTGAGGCCCCGTGGCGTATGCGCGGTCAGCCGCCGTTCGCTTGATGAACGCAGTCCCCCGGGCGCTCACGCGTTGCGCTTGGCCATCTCCGTCGTCACCGCGTCGATGGCTTCGGCGATCGCGGCGTCGAGGATGTTGTTGGTGATGAAGCGGTTGTAGATCTTTGAGGCGTGCGCCGTATTGATCTCGGCCTTCGCCGCGGCGAAGCGGCGCTGGATCTTGGCCTCGTCCTCGCGCTTGCGCAGGCGCAGGCGGCGGAGGAGCTCGTCCTCGCTCGGCGGCTCGATGAAGATGCTGAACGCATCAGGGACTTCGGATTTGACGATCTTGGCGCCTTGCACGTCGATCTCGAGGATGACGAGGCGGCCACGCCGGAGCTGTTCCAGAACCCAGGCCCGCGGCGTGCCGTAACGCTTGTCAAAGACGCCCGCGTACTCGAGGAACTCGTCGGCATCGACCATGCGCTGGAACTCAGCTTCGTCAACGAAGTGGTAGTCCACGCCCTCGACATCGGCGGCGGTCTTGGCGCGGGTGGTGGCGCTGACACTGAAGACGCTGCCGGGGATGGCGCGTTCCACGGCCCGCGTGATCGTGGTCTTTCCGACGCCGGATGGGCCGCTGATGATGAGCAGCAGGCCGGAGTCGGTGTCGGTGGGCAAGCGGTGGGGGTGGGCCGCGGCGGAAGGGTTGTGCGGAGAAGCGTCGCTCATCTGCGCGAGTTTAGCGTCAGCAAGGCCGTGGGGGGGAAGTACGCGGAGGGCGCGGAGAGAGCGGAGGAACGCGGAGGGAAAGATGACGGGACGCCAACCGGCGAAGGTGCTCCGCGAGCGGGTCGCGAGCCGCGTGACTTACGGGCAGGGCTGGAAGAACTGCGAGAAGAAGACGTTGTAGTCCGCCTCGGTAACGCCGTTGTTGACCAGGCCGCGGGTGGTCGGGGGGT
>JAIEQQ010000553.1 GCA_019747615.1 Phycisphaerales bacterium | reverse complement strand
GGAGATCCGCAAGGCGATGGCCGGGGGGAACGGTGCTCAGGCGGGTGCGGGGGGTGCGGGGGGTGTGGGGGGCGAGGAGAGGGCGTGGCTGTCGCGCGCGGTGGTTGACTTCGGGCGGATCCGGCAGTCGATCCCGACGCTGTTCGCCCCGGGGACGCCGCCGGGGATCTTGTTCGGCGGGGTGCAGCGCGTGCGATGGGGCGCATGGGCTGAGAGCGGCGGCGCGAATGCGGCGCCTGCGGGGGGGGTTGTGGGGGAGAAGGTCGGGCAGGTCCACATGTATTTGCGGATGGAACTCAACCCGCCGCGCGTGCCGAAGCCTTAAGTGCGGGGCGCGAGCCTAGAATGGATCAGCGAGGGCCCCGGGGGTGGGTTGGGCGGTGGGACGGGGGGTGGGGGAATCGCGTGTGGTCGGCGTTTGCAGATGCCAACCGCTTTGAAATCGCCGGCGACCTGGCTCTCAGGGCGTGGGCGGTCTGGGAAACGGGCCAGCGGTGGCGTTCCCTGAAGCGGCTGTCGTTGTTTGGCAGGCGGCGGGTCGCATGGGCGGGGTAGTCGGTGGGGGGGCGTGGGGTTTGGTCTGTCGGGGTTTCGAATCGTCTTGTCTCTTCCTTATGTCCTGTCTGCCGAGTTTCAACACCATGTCTGACTTCCACAGCATCCGCAACGTCGCCATCATCGCCCACGTTGACCACGGCAAGACCAGCCTCGTTGACAAGCTCCTGTTCCAGAGCGGGCAGTTCCGCGCCGGCGAACTCGAGAAGCTCCAGGGCGGCCAGCACGGCCTGATCATGGACAGCAACCCGCTCGAGCGCGAGCGCGGCATCACGATCCTGTCAAAGAACTGCGCCGTGCGATATGTCCCGACCGATGGGCCCGAGAAGGGCCAGCAAGTCCTGATCAACATCATCGACACCCCCGGCCACGCCGACTTCGGTGGTGAGGTCGAGCGCGTGCTCCGCATGGCCGACGGCGTGCTGTTGCTGGTCGATGCGTTCGACGGCCCGATGCCGCAGACGCGCTTCGTGCTGGGCAAGGCCCTGGGCTTCGGGCTCAAGCCGCTGGTGGTCGTGAACAAGTGCGATCGCCCCGGCGCTCGCCCCGGCGCGGTTCACAACGAGGTCTTTGACCTGCTGATCGAGCTTGGCGCTGACGAGATCGCGCTGGACTTCCCGGTGGTCTATACCAGCGCCCGCGAGGGCTGGGCGACGACGAACGTGGACGAAGCGGTGGCCGGCCGGCAGGGCGACCTGCGTCCGCTGTTCGAGGCGATCTGCAAGAACGTGCCGCAGCCCAAGGACGACAAGAACGCGAGCCTGCAGATGCTCGTGACGACGCTGGACTATTCGGATTACGTCGGTCGAATCGGCATCGGGCGCGTGTACAACGGCGTGATCAAGCCGGGCCAGCAGGTCGTCAGCATCAAGCAGAAAGACGGCAAGCAGGTGACCAGCCGCGTGGGCAAGCTGTACCGCTTCCAGGGCCTTGGTCGTGTTGAGGCTGATGAGGTCCACGCCGGTGACTTGTGCGCCGTGGTGGGCCTTGAGTCGGTGGACATCGGCGACACGCTGTGCGAGCCCAGTGCGCCGCTGCCCTTGCCGCCGGTGACGGTGGACGAGCCGACGATCACGATGGTGTTCCGCGTGAACGATTCGCCCTTCGGCGGGCAAGAGGGTGACAAGGTCACCAGCCGCCAGATCCGCGATCGACTGGACCGCGAGTGTCAGACGAACGTCGCCATGCGCATCGGCCAAGGCCGCAGCGCTGAAGAGTTCGCCGTCAGCGGGCGCGGCCTTCTGCACCTGGGCATCCTGCTGGAGACGATGCGCCGCGAGGGCTTTGAGCTCTCAGTCGGTAAGCCCGAGGTCATCATGAAGGAAATCGATGGCGTGCTCTGCGAGCCGATCGAACTCCTGGTGATCGACGTGCCGCCGACGAGCGTCGGCGCCGTGATGGAGCTTGTCGGCGGGCGCCGCGGCGAGCTGAAGAACATGGATCAAAGATCCGACACGCTGACGCACTTGCAGTTTGAGGTGCCCA
>JAIEQQ010000008.1 GCA_019747615.1 Phycisphaerales bacterium | reverse complement strand
GCTGCGCAGCGGCCCGCCCTCCAACACCGGCACGAACGGCACAGGAGGTGCCGGCGGCGCGGGCATCGCCTTGGTCGGGCTCGGGCCAAAGTCCACCGTCGCCATCATCCACTTGCCGCCCTGGCTCCACAGCACCTGGCCCACCGGCGGCTCAGGATCAACCGCCGCCGCCGTCGCCACCACCGTGGGCTCCGTCGGCAATGTCGCGACCTTGACGCCGTGCATCGGCATCGGCGGAAGCTGCGGCCACTGCTGCTGCAAGAACACCGCGAACTGCCCCTGGGCCGTCTGATGCACGAACGCGCCCGGAATCGGCGCCATCGGCGATCGCGCGCCGAGGCGCGCCGACGCGATCAGCCGCAGGTTCACCGGAAGTACGTTCAGCTTCACGGGCTTGCTGGCGTAGTGGTCCTCCCAAGGCCCGCCGTAATACGCCCGCACCTCGTAACTCGCCGACGGCAGTTCGCCGGTCCACAGCAGCATGTCATCGGCCAGCGAGATCGCCCCGCCCGGCGGGATCGTCACTTTGTGCTTGTTCTCAGGCCCGTGAAAGTGCGCGCCGGGCTTGGTCTGTCGCGTCATCTCCTTGCCGCGAAACGTCCCCTCGGCGCCCTTGGCTTCGATGCCCAGAGCGCGGTTATGGCGGTGAAACGATTGCACGTGTGCCGCCGTCTGGAGCGTGTTGATGGCGCTTGCAAGGAAGTACACAGACTCGCCACGAACGACCTCGTTCGTCGCAAGCTTGATCTCTGGGGTCACAGGGGGCTTCATGGTTCTTTCCTTCCCGGGGGCCGTGCCCGGCGGGCGGTCGGTCGGGGGCACCGCGGGCGACGGGCTTGCCGGCATCACCGGCGCCGGCCCGCGCCGCGTTTCAGGGTCCGTCTCACGAAACGCCGGCTCGCCCATCGCGCCGCGCAACGCGAAACCGGACACGCCGATCGTTCCAACCAGCACCAGCGACGAGATTCGATGCCGCGGCTTCATGTTCATACACCGATCGCTTCACCTTTCACGACCACATCACACGCTTCACGTCACGTTGAAGTTCACCTCACAGGTGATTCCCGACTTCTTGTACTTGATCTTGACCGTTCCGGGCGTTGCGTTTTCCACGATGAGGCACGAGAACAGGATGTCCGCATCGGTCGACACGATCCGTTTCGTATACGTCGCGGTGCCGCTAAACGTGAAGTTCGCCAGGGGGTTTGAAGCCTGCGGCTTGGTCAGGTTCAGTCGCCCCTTCCGCGCGCTGCCGCTGCGATCAGTAAAATCCACCTCCGGCCCGAGCACCATCAGCGCCTTCCAACTGCCGCTGGCCAAGTCCGAGATCACGTCGGTCGCCACGTTCGGTGTCGCCATCGGCTGGCCGGCGCTCGGCGGCGGCGTGCCGGGGGTGTACTGGTAGAACGCCGCGGGCCCCGCGGCCTTCATCGACTGCTTCTGAAACCGCGCCGGGTCGGCGATCTTGACGCGATCAAACATCCGCAGCGTCAGGCAGCACAGCCCACAAGGAGCCGCAGTCGACGCGCGGGTGTACGACATCAGGCACGCGAACGCGTCGTTCTGATCGTGGTCCAGCAGGTTGTTGTTGAACTCGCCATCGGGCACGACGACGCGGGTCATCACGCCGCCGACGGTGAGGTTCAGCCCCATCCGCAGCGTGTGCGAGTGCCGCAGATACATCGCGTGCCCGAGCTCGTGGGCACAGGTGCTCGTGGTCGAGGGTTGGTTCCCCTGCTCGAAGAACCAGAACGTCCGATCGGCGAAATATGCACCGACAGCGCTGCTGCTATAGCTGCCCATGCGGCAATAAAAGATGAACAGCCCCTCGCTGTTGTCCTGGGCCGTGTTCGTTCGCGGCGACGTCACCGCGCGCCGGTCGCACGCCTTGCCCACAAGCTCCAACGCCAGCGGCTGCAAATCGTTATCAAGATCAAATGTCGCCTGCAGCGACGGCGGCACAAAATCCGTCGCGTACACCGGCGCCCCCGTCTCGGCCGCAGCGTCCAGCGCCGCCGATTGCGCCGGGAAATGCGCCTT
>JAIEQQ010000477.1 GCA_019747615.1 Phycisphaerales bacterium | reverse complement strand
CAGTATTGCTCGATACAGTCCAGCCAGAGGTGGTTGGTCCGCGCTGAGAGGCCGGATTCGCTCCCCCGTCGAGGCGCTCGCTCTGCTGCCAGGCGGTGACGTAGTCGCGGGAGGTTTTTCCAGTTCCGACGCAAGCTGCGTGTTGGCTAGCGCGATTGTGCGGTACAACGTGAGTTCCGGCGCGTGGTCAGAAATGGGTGGCGGGTTGGCGCAGGGCGCAATCGTTCGCGCCTTAGCGGTCGTTCCAGCGGGTGACGTGATCGTTGGAGGCCAATTTGTTTCTGCTGGGGGCGTGTCAGCAAGCAACATCGCGCGATTCACTCCAAACACGGGACGTTGGTCAACGCTGGGAAACGGCATCGAGAAAAGCGGCATCGTGAGCACCTTGGCGGTCCTGCCAGGCGGCGACGTGATCGTGGGCGGCCGGTTCTCTACCGCCGCGGGCGTAGCGGCGAACAACATCGCCCGCGTTAACCCGAACACGTCGGTCTGGTCGGCCTTGGGGAACGGGATCATCGGGATCCGAGAATTTCAGGCGGCTGTGAAAGTCGTAGTAGTCATGCCGGGCGGAAGTGTCAGTGTCGGCGGCAGATTTGTGCGAGCTGGAGAAGAAAGGTCGGTGAGCTTTGCTCGCTACAACTTTGGAGACCCCAAGACGGCATCTGGCAAGTGAACTGCTCCGGTTCTGCGCACGCGCTGCGGAGCAGCCTGCGACATCGCCAACGACCACGGCTCGCCGTTGCCGCCCTTCGGCGCTCTCGCAACGAACAACGGCGTGACCGAGGGTGATTACAACCTGTTCTTCAGCATCTTCTTCGACGGCTGCTCGTTCTGAAAGGCCGAGTGGTGAGCGGGGAGGAACTGGGCACTGGGCATCGGGCATCGGGCCTTTCTGCGTTCTCCATTTGCCTCGTCCTCCCTCCGCGCTCTCCGTGTCCCTCCGTGTACAAATCCCCTGCCTTCCTCTGCGTTCCTCTGCGTTCCTCTGCACCCCCCGCGTCCTCTGCGTACTCCCATCTCCATGTGCTTGCAGTTTGTCCAGACCCGCCTCGGAGAGGCGGGCCACCCGAGGCGGGGCGGGCGATCACATGGGCCGGAGCAGGCCGCCGTTGCCGGGCGAGGGGTTGGGGGTGTTGGGGGTTGCGGGGCCGGTTCGGGTGCGGGCGATGAGGGCGTTCTCGACCCATTGAGCGATGTCTTCGGCGTGGCTTTCGAGTTGGAGGAAGAGCAGGCGGTGGCCGCCGCGGAAGGTCCAGCGTTCGGGGCGGGCGAGTTGTTCGTAGAGCTCGTCGCCGAGTTCGGAGGGGACGATGCCATCGCTGGAGGCGTGGATCTGCAGCACCGGCTTGTCGCGGAGTGAGCCCGCGGCGTGGAACGGATCGAGCGTGCTGTGACGCAGGTACTCACCGGCGAGGAACCCGGCCATGGTTCCTTCGGCGGGTTTGCCGAAGAGCTGCACGCGCATCCCCGCGTCGGTGAGCTCGCTGGTCTGGGTGATGCGCACGATGTTCGAGCCGCTGCCGACGATCACTGCGGCGCTGACGCGATCACCGAGCCCCGCGGCGACCGCCGGCAGGGCCAGCGAGCCGGCGCTGAAGCCGACCAGGATCACCGGCTTGCCGCGGAGCTCGGGGCGCGTGCGCCAAAGGTGCTCGATCGCGCTGTCCACGGCATAGGCGGCCTCGGCGAGGCAGTCGTCGGACATCTTGGCGACCAGTTGCCCGGCGGCAAAGACCGCCTCGGGCGTGCCGAGTTCGAGGCGCATTGGCTGCCATCGCGCCCAGGGGAACTCGGTACTCATCGAGACGAAGCCGCGGCGACGGATCGCGTCGATCACGGGCCGCTCGTACGCGACGCCGGCGAGCCCTTGGAGATAGACGACCACGCCGCGGGGCTCGGCGGGCGTTGGCGGGTCGCTGTCTTCGGCGCTGCCTTCGGCGTTGTCAGCGGCGATCGGCGGTTCGATCTCCAGGGCGATGGCGTTGATCTCGTCGGGCACACCGGCAGGGGCGGGCGCGGGGGGAGCAG
>JAIEQQ010000331.1 GCA_019747615.1 Phycisphaerales bacterium | reverse complement strand
GCGTGCGCATCTCCTCGGCGGCCTTGATCGTGAACGTGACGGCGAGAATGGACGAGGCCGGGGCAGCTCGGCGCGTGATGAGATCCGCGACGCGATGAACGATCACGCGCGTCTTGCCGGTGCCGGGGCCGGCCAGAACGATGAGCGGGCCGGCATCATGCGTGACGGCCTCGCGCTGCGCGGGGTTGAGGCCATCGAGCACGTCGAGCTCGCGGGGCGCCTGAGAGGTCTCCGAAGCGACGGGGGCCACCACCGAGCTGACCACGGTGGCCGCGGGGTTGACCACGACGGGCGGCTCGACGTCGAACAACGAAGGCGGGCTGCTTGCGGTTTTTTTCATTCGCCGAGTGGGTCCGGGCGGAAGAGCTTGGTTTCCAGGGCCCACTGCTTCTCGGTGAAGTTGCCGCCGAGATCGACGGGGCTGTCGCGATCGGGGCGGGCCGCGGCCAGGGCCATGAAGCAGCGGGCGTCGAGGTTGTCAAGGAGCGAGACGAGGATGGCCTCGGGCGTGCTGGGGAACTTGGCAGCGCCGAACTCGGGCTGGCCGTGGTGGCTGAGGATGATGTGCTGAAGGACCATGACGGCGTGCTTGGGGAGGCGTTGGCCGGTTTGGCGCATCACGAGCTGGGCGCGATCGTGGAGCATGATGGCGCCATCGACGATGTGGCCGACCAGCTCGCCGCGATCGCTGTAGCTGAAGGCGCGATCAAAGACGATCTCGCGGGTCTTGCCGAGGTCATGGAGGAAGAGGCCCATCATGACGATGTCGCGGCTGAGTTTGGGATAGAGCGGGCAGATGGCGTTGGCGAGCTTGAGGAGCTGGAGCGTGTGTTCAAGGAGGCCGCCGAGATATGCGTGATGCATGTTCTTGGCGGCCGGACAGACGCGGAAGGCGGTCATGAGCGGTTCGTCGGTGAGGTAGACCTGTGCGAGCGCGGCCATGCCCGGGTGTTTGAGCGTGCCCATGAGGCCGGTGAGCTCGGCGAACATCTCATCGATCGGGCGGGGCGAGACGGGGAGGAGATCGTGGATCTCTTCCTGCGTGGGCGTGTGGGGCTCGATCACGCGGATGATGAGCTGGAGATCGCCTTGATACGCCTGGACTTCGCCCTCGATGTAGACGAAGCCCTCTTGCGGGAGCTGGCGATAGAAGTCCTGATCGATGGACCACATGCGGGCGGCGAGGTCGCCGGTCTTGTCCTTGAGCAGACACTTGAGGTAGGGCTTGTCGGTCTTGGTGCGCCCGAGCTGTGCGTTGGAGATGCAGAAGACGCCCTCGACGTAGTCGGAGGGCTGGAAGTCGCGAATGAACTTGCGGGTCGAAACGGGCATGGGCGTCGGCTCCGGGAGAAGATATGGACAGATCGGAACCGGTGAGTGTACGAGGTTTGTGGGTGGGAGCGGGATTGGAAGTGGCAAAGTGGCAGAGTGGCGGAGTGGCGGAGGGTGGGGAGGGGAGTTCTTCAACGAAGGAATGGAAGAGATGGAAGGGATGGCCGCGTTGCTCGCATCGCTCGGTGTGAGCGGGCCAGTTGACCAACCGGCGAGCCGCCCGCACCGTCTTCCACGCGATTCATCTTCCGTCCCTTCCATTTCTTCGTTGAAGAATTCCCGGCCGTCACTCTGCCACTTTGCCACTCTGCCACTTTGCCACTTTGCCACTTCGGTCATCGGCTCGCGATCCCCGCTCCGCGCTTCCAGTTGACGTTTGAGCGACTTACGCTTCGCCATGCCCAAGCCGCGCGAGCTTCATGACAAGTACTTTCTTCAGGCCAAGGCGGAGGGGTACGCCGCGCGGTCGGCGTACAAGCTGAAGCAGATTCATGAGCGGTATCGGGTGCTGAGGCCTGGGGACACGGTGCTCGACCTTGGGTGTGCGCCGGGGTCGTGGATGCAGGTGGCCAGCGAGATCATCGGGCCGCACGGGGTGATCGTGGGGATCGATCTGCTGCCGGTGAACATCAAGCTGCCGGACAATGTGCGCGCGATCCAGGGGGACGCGTTCAAGGTCACCCCGAAGGAACTTCT
>JAIEQQ010000313.1 GCA_019747615.1 Phycisphaerales bacterium | reverse complement strand
GCCGTCGCCGGCCAGCGCCGGATCGTGACGGCGTTGTCCTTGTCGATCGAGATCGCGATGCGATCCGCGCCCGCACCCCCCGCCCCCCCCTGGTCCCCAGCGATCTTCACGACATAGAAGCCCTCAGCCTTGATCGGCGCCGCGTTGATCTCGTGGCGCACGCCATCCACCCACACGTCTCGCAGCTTGGTCTTCTTGGCGAAGATCGGCCCGTCGGCGACGATCACGCTGGCCCGCTTGCCCTTCTCGATGGTGCCGAGTTGATCGCTGAGGCCCATCATCGCCGCGGGGCGCGTGGTGAGCATCGCCAGCGCGTCGTCTTCCTTCAGCCCGTGCCGGATCGCCTCGCGCACGTTGGCCATGAATCGCGAGCGATCCTTGAGTTTCGCGGTCGTCAGGGCCGCGTTGATGCCCGCCGCCAGCACACGCCGCGGATTCGTCGGCGCCTGCTCCCACGTCATCATCTCGCGAAGATCGACCTCCTCCGCATCGCCGACGGAGCTAATCCGGGGCTTCTCCGGGAAGTTCACCGGCAAAATCAGCGAGCCCTCCCACGAGTTGCCAGACCCGGCTTTCGACCCCGGTGCATTCGCGATCGACAGCCCATCGATCGACGCCTTCACACTCTCCAATCGACGGAACTCAAACCCGCTGCCCAGGATCATCGCCGGGCGCGAGAACTCTCGCGCGATCTTGCTCACACGCGCCACCTCATGCTCGTCATCGGCGTTCATCAGCATCGGAAGCGGTTGAGCGATCTCCTGGCGCGCGTTGCGACCGCCCTGAGCATTCAACTCTGACGCCGTCGCGTTCAACACCGTGACCGCGCTCCACTCACCGGAGCCCAAAGTCGGCGCCGCGGCATCAATCAACACCTGACGCACCATCGCGATCGCGCCCATCTGCGAATCCGGATACCCCGGCCAACGCCCCGCCCCCCCCGCACCCCCCGCACCACCGCCAAGGTTGGTCAGATCCAGCGCGACGCTCTGATACACCGCGTTGCGATACACCGGCGGGCGTGCCGCCGCTGCGTCACTCTCAGGCTGCGCCAATGAAACCGCGGCGGACTGCCCCCGGAAGATCCCGCCCTTGGGCGACATCACCGCAGCAACATACCCCATCCCACGCATCGACTTCGCCAGCCCGTCATCCACGCCCTTGCCATCCAGCGCCCGGCGCTGCGGCGTCACACGAGCGCTCCAGTGCGCCCCCTTCACCTCCGGCTCCGGACGCGGCGCATCGACTTCCAGATACGGCTCAACAAAGCCCGGATACACATGCAGCCCGGTTGCGTCGAACGACTTAGCGCCCGCAGGCCCGGGGATCGCCTTCGCGCTCGCCGCGGCGTCGGATTTCTCTTTCGTCGCCGTCGCGGCGCGATCCTTCGCGTCCGCGTCCGGCTCGCCGGCATCATCGCCGGTCTTGGCAGCGCTCTCGCCCTCTTTGGCAGTCGCAGCCAACGCGCCCTTCGGCTCGTCCTTCTGATCCGCCTCGTTGAACAGCACATCAACAACCAGCCCATCGCGCATGACCACCGTCGCGTGCTTGAGCACTTTGCCCGGCGACACGTGCACCGTCGCATTGGTGAGCGATGTCCATCGCACCGCGTCCGAAGCGCCGACGCGGTTCGGCGGCGGCTGCGTGCCGATGGGTGCCGCGCTGCCGGGGGCGCCGGCCTGCACCCAGCCGACGCCAGCGATCACTGCCAGCGCGATGCCGCCCAGAAGCGCTCGCACGCTCGACGCTCGATGAGCGATGACCTTTGATGCACGCACACACACGCCGCTCGATGTTCCAGCCATGAGGAGAGTCTACCGAAAACCGGCGTGCAATGGTGAGACGGCCCGGGCGGGTCTGGCGAGATCCCGAGCGCCCGAGGCCGGGCCCCGCGGCCCGACGCGTCAGTCCTCGCTGTCGACCCGCGCCGGCGTCGTCCGCACCAGCTCGGTCATGTACACCTGAAAGCCGTCGTGCATGATCTTCATGCACCCGGAATCGAACATCTTTCGAAAGCTCGCCTCGCT
>JAIEQQ010000584.1 GCA_019747615.1 Phycisphaerales bacterium | reverse complement strand
CGGTGTGCTGCTGATCTCCAGCGTCGTCGCGGTGCTGGGTCGCGGCAACGACATCTTCGATACCGTTTTCCGTGGCGGCACACGCGTCACGATCCAGCTCCGGGCCGAGCCCGCCACCGGCCAGCCTCAGCTTGCCACCCGAGCTGAGATTCAGGACCGCATCAAGGCCGTCGTGGCGAAGGACCCCGACCGGCTCCGCGAACTGGCCGATACGCAGGTGCTCGTGGTCTACCCCGACGCGGACAACCGTTCGAGCCGGTTCGTGATCCAGACCACCGCCACCGAGAACAAGCTGGTGAGCGACGCGCTCTCGGAGGCCTTTGAAGGTTTGCTCGATCAGGTTGTGCCGCTGACGTTCGCCGGCTCGGAGCTTGAGGGCGCACAGGCGGATCGATTCCCGATCGTGCCGATCGTCGTGCCGAACCTTGGCGATCTGGTGCCGAGGCTCAACGCCCGCGTGGACCTGACGGAGTACATGGGCGGGGCCGCGGTGATCCTTGAGAACTTCGGGCCCAGCCGCCCGTCGCTCCAGTCACTGGACGAGCGGCTCAAGAGCCTGCGTTCGGATCGGCAGTTTGCTGACATTCTCAACCGCCCGCACAAGTTCGTGGTGATCAAGGGCTCGCCGCAGAGTGTCGAGTCGGCGGTGCTGCTGGTGCGCGACGACAACATCAACTATCTGAAGGACTCTGAGAACCAGCGCCGCTGGAACGAGGATCTCCGGCCTCAGCAGTGGGCCTTGATCAAGGCGGCGATGAGCCGATCAACCGCGTTCGCCGGCATCGAGCGGTTCGACGCTTCGATCGCGCGGACATTCGCCGCACAGGCCATCGCGGCCATCATCCTCTCGACGGTGCTCATCATCATCTTCGTGTGGGTGCGGTTCAGTTCGCTGCGATACTCCGTCGCCGCGATCATCGCGACGCTGCACGACTGTGTGCTGACGCTCGGCGCAATCGCCGTGGCGGAGTATCTCTTCAAGGCGGCCCCGGACGTGAGCCACACCATCGGCCTGCTGCCGTTCAAGATCGACCTCAACGTCGTCGCGGCGGTGCTGACGATCCTGGGCTACTCGCTCAACGACAAGATCGTCATCATGGACCGCATCCGCGAGAACCGCGGCAAGCTCCCGTACGCCACCCGCTCGCTCATCAACGCCTCGATCAATCAGACCATCAGCCGCACGATCATGACCGGCACCACCGTGCTCATCGCGTCGCTGGTGCTCTATGTCGTCGGCGGCGAGGCCCTGCGGTCGTTCGCGTACTGCTTCATCATCGGCGTTGTCGTTGGCACCTATTCGTCGGTCGCCATCGCGGCCCCGATTGTCTGGTCGCGCAAGTCTGACCCGACGGCCGCGGTGACCGATGGTCCGGGCGCGCCCGTCGCGGCGTGAGACTGGACGAGTTCGCACTCCCGTGACACTCCCCACGACCCCGGCAACCGCCGGGGTCGTGGTCTATCTGGAGCGGTCGGGCGGTCTGCATGATCTGCGCGAGCGCCGGGTTATCGACAACTTGTTCAAAGGGTCGGAAATTCGTCAGCGGTTGCCGATGGATTCGTCGTACACTCTTGCGCCACGCGGAAGTGCTCTCATGGTCCCCAGCAACCCGAAAAAAGTCGTCGTCGTCCTCGCGCTGCTCTTGTCGGTGTGGGTTGTGGCGTTCTGGCTGCACCGCCCGACGGATGTTGACCTCTCGGGCTCGCCGATCACGACCGGTCCGCGAAGCGGGAGCGTGCAGCCCACGTCGCCGCCACTGGTCGCGGTCGATGTTGGCACGCGCCCGTCGCTGGTCGAGGCCACGCGCGCTGAAACGCCCGAGATGCGCCCGCCGGCGGTCTTGGGTGAGAACGGTGCACCGGCCCCGATCCCGGCTCCGGCCCCGGTCCGCCGCGAGGTGGTGATCTTGCCCGAGTTCACGAAGTACACGGTGCAGAAGGGCGATGTCAGCTTCGGCGTCATCGCCCGGCGCGTCTATGGCGATAGCAAATGGGGCGACAGCATCGCGCGGGCCAACCCGTTCGT
>JAIEQQ010000196.1 GCA_019747615.1 Phycisphaerales bacterium | reverse complement strand
GGAAGCCATCGACCACGCGATGCTCGACCTGGATGGCACACCCAACAAGGCCAACCTCGGTGCCAACGCGGTGCTCGCTGTCTCGATGGCGGTCGCCAAGGCCGCCGCGGCTGAGGCACGCATCCCGCTCTATCGCTACCTCGGCGGCGCATCGGCCCACGTCCTGCCCGTGCCGATGATGAACATCCTCAACGGCGGCAAGCACGCGGACAATAACATCGACTTCCAAGAGTTCATGATCCAGCCCTGGGGCTTTGACAACTTCTTGGACGCCACCCGCGCCGGCGTCGAGATCTATCACACGCTGAAGAAAGTCCTCCACGAGAAACACCTCTCCACCAGCGTCGGCGATGAGGGCGGCTTTGCGCCAAACCTCAAGAACGCCGAGGAACCCCTGCAACTCATGGAAGAAGCCACCAAGCGCGCCGGTTATCGCTGGGGCGAGCAGATCTTCGTCGCGCTTGATCCCGCGGTCAGCGAGCTGTGGAACGAAGCCGCCGCCAAGGGCAAACAGGGCTACTGCTTCTTCAAGTCCGCGCCCGACCGCATCGCCACCACCGATGAGATGATCGATCTCTGGGCTGGCTGGTGCGCCAAGTACCCCATCCGCTCCATCGAAGACGGCCTCGCTGAGAACGACTGGGCCGGCTGGGCCAAGCTCACCGCCAAGCTCGGCGACAAGGTCCAGCTCGTCGGCGACGATCTCTTCGTCACCAACCCCAAGTTCCTCGCCCGCGGCCTCAAGGAAAAGTGCGCCAACTCCATCCTCGTCAAGGTCAACCAGATCGGCTCGCTCACCGAGACCTTCTCCGCCGTGAACCTCGCGATGCGCAACCGCTACTCCGCGATCCTCAGCCACCGCTCGGGCGAGACCGAGGACGCGACGATCGCCGACATCGCAGTGGCCACCAACTGCGGCCAGATCAAGACCGGTGCACCCTGCCGCTCAGATCGCAACGCGAAGTACAACCAGCTCCTGCGCATCGCCGAGCACCTCGGCTCCGCCGCGGTCTACGGCAGCACGACCTGGAATCGCTGAACCGATCTTGGGTGGCCCGCCTCCCCGAGGCGGCTCCGCGTTCGGCCCCGCCCCGCGTGGCTCCAGCGTGGCTCCCGCGCTAATGTCCGGCATGAAGCCACACGTGGTCCTGTTCGTTGCGGCTCCGCTCATCCTCGCCGCCGGCGGGTTTGCCTTCTTCTCCGCGCCGCCCGAGGCCAACAAGATGACCGCGGTCATCATCCCGTCGTTCATCGCCATCATCTTCGTCGTGCTGGGCGTCATCAGCCTGATCCGGCAGGCGGCGTGGGTCCGATGGACCGCTGTGGCCGTCTGCCTGGCCTTCGCCGGGCTGGTGGCGTTCCCCGCCGTCATGCGCACCGGCAAGATGGGCAACTGGCCCGAGGCCAACACGGCGTGGCAGGCAGCCACCGCGGCCGATCCGACCCTCGCCCCGCGCGCGGCCTCGGATCGCGCCGTCCGCAAGGCCTTCTTCGATGAACGCTCCAGTCCGGACCACGATCAGACCTATCTGCTCATCACCCTCTGGTCGATCGTCGGCGTCTGCGCCCTCAGCGCGCTGCTCGTCGGCGCCTCTTCCGGTACCGCACGCGCTCGCTCCTGATCGCTCGGCGGGGTGGCGCCGACCGTGATCTGTTTGCGTGGTCACCGATCCGCTTCTTCCTTCGCGGGCGGGAGGCTTGACCGGGCCGCCCAGGCCCGCAGCATCCGCGATGAGTACAAATCGACCCCGGCGGTTGGCTGCCGGGGTCGCGGGGGATTGTTGCTGCGGAGATGGATGAGCGATGAACGCCGATCAGCGACGACGACGCGCGGCGAGCAGGCCGCCGAGGCCGAGGACCGCGGCCGCGCCGGGGGCGGGAACGACAAGCGACGAGCGCGTATTTTGGCCGCCACCAAAGGACGTCGAGT
This sequence comes from Phycisphaerales bacterium, assembly GCA_019747615.1. Next base: position 96 of record JAIEQQ010000196.1, on the reverse strand, counting down.
AGCTGAGCACCGTAAGCACCCGGCGACCATTGATCAGTTCCGCGGGGTTGGCATCCAGCGTGACGCGCACGCGAAAGTTGCCTGCCCCGACGGGGG
>JAIEQQ010000619.1 GCA_019747615.1 Phycisphaerales bacterium | reverse complement strand
ACCTCATCAAGGCTCGCGCCGACAACACGCACGGAGAACTGAAGCGACATGGATGCGCACGCGGATTTGAACGGTTCGATCGCAAGCGCGCCGGGCGACGCGATGGCGGAGCGCGCTGGTGGCGCAGGAGCAGCCCGGTCAGACCCGAGAGCAGCGGTTGCTGGCGAGCCCGGACCGCTGCCCCGTGGCACGGTGGAACTGACCGAGAAGCCGACGATCAACGCGGACGCGGCGCGGTTGCTCACGCCCGATCAGGCGGTGCGCCTCGGCGCGGTGCCGTTCGCGTTTGAGGGATCCAAGCTCGTCGTGCTGATGTCCAATCCTCGCGATGAGGACTCCGCCGATGAGCTCAGCATCATCAGCGGGCGTGCGATCCGGCGCGCGGCCGGGCCGCAGGAGATGTTCGATGATCTGATCCGCCAGGCCTACGGGGCGACGGCGTCTCAGATGGCCCAGCGCCTCGGCGGCACCGGCGAAGCTGAAGACGACCTGCTGGCCAATCTCGAAGCCGTGGACGCGCAGGACATTCATCGCATGGCCGAAGAGCCATCGGTGATCAACCTGGTCAACCTCATCATCCTCGAAGCCGTGCGCGGGCGAGCGAGCGACGTGCACGTGGAGCCCTTCGAGCGTGCGCTGAGCGTAAAGTACCGCATCGATGGCGAGCTGCGCCCCCAGAACTCGCCGCCAAAGGCGCTGCAGGCGGCGCTGACGAGTCGCATCAAGATCATGAGCGGGATGGATATCGCCGAGCGATACGTGCCGCAGGACGGGCACATCACGCTGCGATTTGAAGGCCGCAAGGTCGATATCCGCGTCAGCACCGTGCCCACGATCTACGGCGAGAGCGTGGTCATGCGCATCCTCGACAAGCAGTCGATCGTGCTTGATCTTCGTGCGCTGGGCATGCGCGAGACCGACCTCACCGAGATGGATCGCCTGATCGCCATGCCCCACGGCATGATCCTGGTCACCGGGCCTACCGGCAGCGGCAAGACCACCAGCCTCTACGCGGCGCTGACAAAGCTGTATGACCCGAGCCTCAAGATCATCACCGTCGAAGACCCCGTGGAGTACGAGCTCAACGGCGTGAACCAGATCCCGGTGAACCCGGAGCGCGGGCTGAGCTTTGCTGGCGGTCTGCGCGCGATCCTGCGTCAGGACCCGGACGTGATCATGGTCGGCGAGATCCGCGACGCGGAGACGGCGGAGATCGCGGTGCGAGCTGCGCTGACCGGGCACTTGGTGTTGAGCACGCTGCACACGAATGACGCCGCGAGCGCGATCGGTCGGTTGATCGACATGAACATCGAGCCGTTCCTGCTGGCCAGCGTGATCGAGGGTGTGATGGCGCAGCGGCTGGGCCGGCGCGTGTGCCAAGTCTGCGTGAAGCCGACGGACATTCCCGAGACGCTCCGACACCGGATCTTGGACGACGAGCGGTTTTTGTTCCCGGGCATGCGGTCGTTCAAGGGCATGGGCTGCGACAAGTGCGACAACACCGGCTATCGCGGGCGCATCGGCTACTACGAGCTGCTGACGATTACGCCCGCCATGCGCCAGATCATCGGGCAGGGCAAGAGCACGCCGACGGAGTTGCTGGCGGTCGCAGCCCCGACGCACGTCAACATGCGCCGCGACGGGCTGATGAAGGCCAGCGCGGGGTTGACGACGGTGGACGAAGTCCTCCGCGCGACGCAGGACGCGGCGGAGGGGTAATGGAAAGGGCCGAGGTTTGAGGGCTGAAGGCCGAGGGCGGGGAAGTACTGAGCGATGAGTGCTGAGTGCTGAGCAAGGAGCCAAGTGGCTGCCGAGGAGAAAGGTTGATGGCCCGAGGCGACGCGGACGACGAGTGACAGGTGGTAAGTGACGGGCTCCAAGCGAACAGATTCATGGCGACGTTTCGATATACCAACTTGGGCGGCGGCGGGGCGCAGGTGTTTGAGGCGCCAGATCGATCCAGCGCGCTGCGCGAGCTGATGGGCCGCGGCGTCACGCCCGCGACGCTCGAAGAGGTGAAG
>JAIEQQ010000357.1 GCA_019747615.1 Phycisphaerales bacterium | reverse complement strand
GGCGGGCGATCGTCTGGACCGGCGGCGGGGTCGCGTTCTCGTTCGCCTTCACCTGGTTCTTCCGGTGGGTCTTCGGCATGCAGCCGCTGTGGAACCCGGAGGTCTACGTCACCTTCGCGACGCTCTTCGGGACGCTCGGCTTCCTCGCGGGCATCGGCTGCTTCGACTACTGGGCGCAGTACGTGCTGGGCAAGCGCCTGCCCGAGGACGACCACTCGCTGCACGGCGCCCACTCCTGGCGCGACTACCTCCGCTTCAACACCGACCACAAGGTCATCGGCGTCCAGTACGTCATCGCCGTCTTCTTCTTCTTCGTGGTCGGCGGGATCTTCGCGCTGCTGGTGCGCGCGGAGCTGGCCGACCCGGGTCAGTCGGTCGGCGACGCCGAGACCTACAACGGCCTCTTCAGCGTCCACGCGACGCTCATGATCTTCCTGTTCGTCATCCCCGCCTTCGCGGGCCTGGCGAACTACGTGCTGCCGATCATGATCGGCGCCAAGGACATGGCGTTCCCAAAGCTGAACGCCCTGTCCTTCTGGATGCTGATCCCGGGCGGGGTGATGCTGGCGGTCAGCCCCGCGGTGGGCGCGTTCTCCGCCGGCTGGACCGCGTACGCGCCGCTGTCCGTCCAGGGCGGCACCGGCCAGACGCTCTTCCAGATGGGCGTCCAGGTGGTCGGCGCCAGCTCGATCCTCGCCGCGATCAACTTCCTGGTCACGATCTTCACCATGCGCGCGCCGGGCATGACGGTGTGGCGCATGCCGCTGCTGGTGTGGGCCAACGCGACGACCTCGGCGCTCGTCGTGTTCGGTACCCCGTTCATCGCCGGGTCGCAGTTCATGACGCTCTTCGACCGCGTCATGGGCACCAACTTCTTCAACCCGGCGCAGGGCGGGGACGTGGTCATGTACCAGCACGTCTTCTGGTTCTACTCGCACCCGGCCGTGTACATCATGATGCTCCCCGGGTTCGGCATCATCAGCGAGGTCATCGCGACCTTCTCGCGCAAGCCGATCTTCGGCTACCGGGCGCTCGCGTTCTCCACGGTCGCCATCGCGGTGCTGGGCTTCGGCGTGTGGGCGCACCACATGTTCGTCAGCGGCATGGCCGCGTGGCTGCGCGTGCCGATGATGATCACCACGATCATCATCGCGATCCCGACGGGCGTCAAGATCTTCTCGTGGCTCGGCACCCTCTGGCAGGGGAAGATCCACCTCAAGACGCCCATGCTCTTCGCGCTGGGCTTCATCGCCACGTTCACGATCGGCGGCCTGTCCGGCGTGATGCTCGGGACGATCCCCGTGGACATCAACGTCACCGACACGTACTTCGTGGTTGCCCACATCCACTACGTGTTCTTCGGCGGCAGCGTCTTCACCATCTTCGCCGGCGCCTACTACTGGTTCCCGAAGATGACCGGCCGGATGTACAACGAGCGCCTGGGGCAGGTCCACTTCTGGCTCACGTTCGTGGGCTTCAACGCCACGTTCCTCCCGATGCACTGGCTCGGGCTGCAGGGGATGCCGCGTCGCGTCGCGGCCTACGACGAGCGCTTCACCACCCTCAACGTCTTCATCAGCGCCGCCTCGCTGCTGATGGCCGCCTCGACGCTCGTCTTCTTCTACAACATGTACATCTCGTGGCGGCGCGGCCCCAAGGCGCCGTGGAACCCGTGGCGCGGGCGAACGCTGGAATGGCTGGTGTCCTCGCCGCCTCCCACGTTCAACTTCGACGCGACCCCGCAGGTCGTGGGCGGGCCCTACCAGTACGGCGTCCCGGGCGCGCGTCACGCGGTGGTGTTCGCCCCCGAGGAGATCGGCGGCGGCGAGCTGGTCGAGCACGAGCGGCGGACGATCCTCGTCATCGCCAACGAGACCGTCGCCTCGGCGGCGCTGGTCGACGAGATCCGGCGGCGCCACGACGAGGGGTACTGGCGCTTCACGCTGGCGTGCCCGATCGAGGGCGGCGACCGGCGGGCGGCCGAGCGCCGGCTGCAGGTGACGCTCTCGGTGCTGGCCG
>JAIEQQ010000069.1 GCA_019747615.1 Phycisphaerales bacterium | reverse complement strand
ATCAACTGAGCGGCGCGTACGGGTTTCGTGATCAGCTGCAGGATGTGATGGCGCTGTGCGTGCCGCTTCGCGGCGTGGCGCGTGCGCATCTCCTGCGGGCAGCCTCGCGCCAGTTTGTCGAGGGCGACGTGCAGCATTGGTGGCACCCGCCGTCCGGCCGGGGTGTGCGCACGCGGATTTCCGATGATCTGGTGTGGCTGCCGTATGTCGTGCACCACTATGTCGAAACCACCGGTGACCGGACCGTGCTGGACGAAGTCGTCCCCTTCCTCGACGGCCCGGTGCTGACGGAAACCCAGCACGAATCGTATTTCCAGCCGCACGTCTCGGAGACAGATGCCACGCTCTTTGAACATTGCGCCCGCGCGCTGGACCGCAGTCTCGCCGTGGGCAGTCATGGGCTCCCGCTGATGGGCACGGGCGACTGGAATGACGGCATGAACCGCGTCGGCCAGCCGGGCAAGGGCGAAAGTGTGTGGCTCGGGTGGTTCCTGCACACCACGCTGTGGGAGTTTGCCAAGGTGGCGTCGGCGCGGGGCGAGCATCACCGGGCGGAGCGCTGGCGTCTCCATGTCAGCGCGTTGAAGGCCGCGCTCGAGCGCGAGGCCTGGGACGGTGACTGGTATCGTCGCGCCTATTTCGACGACGGCGCGGCGCTGGGCTCCGCCGCCAATCAAGAATGTCGGATCGATTCCATCGCCCAGTCCTGGGGCGTGCTCAGCGGAGCCGCAGAGCCGGGCCGCGGCGCGCGCGCCATGGCCGCGGTCGAGCAGCATCTGGTGCGTCGCCAGGAACGGTTGGTGCTGCTGTTCACGCCCCCGTTCGACCGCACGTCGATCGATCCCGGCTACATCAAAGGCTATGTGCCCGGCATCCGCGAAAACGGCGGGCAGTACACCCATGCCGCGGTCTGGGCGGTGCTGGCCTTCGCCGCTCTCGGCAAAGGGGACACCGCCGGCGAGTTATTCCGCATGCTGAATCCCATCGCCCGCACGCTGTCACGCGCGAATGTGCAGCGATACAAAGTCGAGCCCTACGTGCTTGCCGGCGATGTGTATGCGGAGCCACCCCATGTCGGGCGCGGCGGATGGACCTGGTACACCGGCGCGGCGGGCTGGCTCCATCGTGCCGGCATGGAGGGGTTGCTGGGGTTCCGTCTGCGGGGGGCAGTGCTGTGCATTGACCCCTGCATTCCTCACAACTGGCCCGGCTATGCCATCCGTTTTCACTACCACTCGGCGTCGTACGAGATTGCCGTCGAGAATCCACGTAGTGTCTCAAGCGGGGTGACATTCACTGAACTGGATGGCAAGCCGCTCGCGACCAGCGTCAATATCCCCCTCGAAGACGACGGCGCGGTGCACCGGATCCGTATCGTGCTGGGCTGACCAGCTGCTTCCTCCATTGCGCCCGCGTGAGCATTTTTGACCAGATTCCTAGCGGCATCCAGGCTATATAAAGAGACAGGTTTTCATCTCTCCGTTCCCCGTTCTGCAGTCAGGCGCAGGCCTCGTGATTTGCAACGTCGCTGGGTTTCCTATGACCCGATCCAAAGAGTGGCCATCAAGCGCCGGACGATTCGACCCACGCTGTCTACAAAGGAGAGTTCTATTATGACGACGCGCACCAAAAAGAAAATAGACCGGATTGCGTTTGCGGGAGCGTTGGTGGTGCTTGCGGGCTTTGTCATCTGGTTACTCGTCGCAACGCCCGGAGTGCCGATGTAAACGGGTGGTTTCGCCGAGCGGGGTGAGAAGCGCCGACGGTCGGTTTCCGTTGTGGCGTCTCCTCGTGTGGATTGTCCTGCTGGTGCGGTCTGAATTACGGCGCGAGAGGGGACCACGTCCCTGCCCTGAAGGGCACCGCCCCAGATGACGCTGAGAAAGCGCGGAACTCCCCGACTGAAGCGAGCTCGAGATGGCATCCGGTCGCAGACCGGCGGCAGGCACAAGGCCGCGCGGAGAAGAAAGGTCGTTCCATGGATAGGAAATCAAGTCTGTGTTCCCCTGTTT
>JAIEQQ010000258.1 GCA_019747615.1 Phycisphaerales bacterium | reverse complement strand
GGCTTCGAAGACTCGATCATCAAGGTCGAACTATGGGATGAGCAGGGCTACCTCACTGGCCTTCTCAACGGATCGGTCATCTCGCGTGGCGGGCCGTTTACGCGGACCAATGCGGCCGAGCGACAGGAACTGCTGGAAATGGGGCGCAACCCGCATGATCGCATGTGGGCGGGTGAGGGCTATCTCGCGGGTGTGAACTTTGTTGTCAACGTCCTTGAATCTGAGCCAGACGTTGGCGTGACCGAAGACGCCGAGTACACGCTCGTATCATCCTCAATTTCTCGCATTCGTGCGAAGGTCGAGCGAAGCACCAGTCGGCTCGTTGAACTCACGTTTACTGATCCCGGCGAGCTGCGGCTGGTGTACGGCTTTGATGCCACCTCCCCGACGCAGCCTCAGTATCCGAGTCTGGTGCAACGATTTCGCGCCACTGCTGGTGGGCCGGATGAGTATCTCGGCGAGTCGCGGTTTCGCAACTTCCGCGTGGACCATCAGTTGTCGCCATCCGTCTTTACGACACTGAAGCAGAACGCCAGCATTGTCACGGCTCCCAAAGCGATCGCGCCGGCGGATTCCAGCACTGCCGCGGGTACGTCCGCGCGTGATTCTGAAAAAGGCATTGCTACGGGACAGCCCGCGGGAAACTCGGCGGCCCGCCCCGGCGGCATTTCGGGCGTGCTGCTGGCCAGTGGCATCGGCCTCGTGGTGATCGGCGGCATCATCGCATACCGGCGTCGCGCACGCTGATTCGACGCATATTCTCGATGCATGCCCTTCGCCCCCATCCCCGAGATTCTCGACGAGCTTCGCAACGGCCGCATGGTGGTCCTCACCGATGATGAGCATCGCGAGAACGAGGGCGATCTGGTCTTGCCGGCGCAGTTTGTCACGCCCGAGTCCATCACGTTCATGCTCGGCAAGGCCATGGGCTACCTCTGCGTCGCGATGACCGAGGATGACTGCGATCGGCTCGACCTGCACCCCCAGGCCCCGCTCAACACCACCGTCCGCGGCACCGCCTTCACCGTCACCATCGACCCGCACCCCAAGCACGGCGGCACCACCGGCGTCTCCGCCAAAGAACGCGCCAAGTGCATCCAGCTCTGCATTGATCCAACCAGCACGCCGAGCGACTTCGTCCGCCCCGGCCACATCAACCCGCTGCGATCTCGCAACGGCGGGGTGCTCGTGCGCACCGGGCAGACCGAGGGATCGGTGGACCTGTGTCGGCTGGCGGGGCTGTACCCGGGCGCTGCGATCATCGAGATCATGAAGCCCGATGGCGAGATGGCGCGCGTGCCGGACCTGATCAAGTTCTGCGCCGAGCACGGGCTGAAGATGTGCTCGGTGGCGCAGATCATCGAGTATCGCCTGAAGCAGCAGCCGCTGGTGAAGCGTGTAAACCCCACCGGTGGCCAGACGATCCGCACGGAGATGGGCGAGTTCCGGCTGTTTGTGTATGAGAGCCTGGTCGATGCGCTGCCGCACGTGGTGCTGACACTCGGCGAGTTTGGCGAGGGTGTCGGCGGGGTCGCGGATGAGCCGGTGCTGGTGCGCATGCACCGGCGCGACCTGCTGGGGGACGTGTTTCTGGCGTCGCCCGAGGCCGCGCCGGCGGGCGCTGGCGGCGGCGCGGGTGCGGACCAGACGCCAAGCGGGGACTTGCTCCGCGAGTCCATGCGGATGATCCGCGACGCGGGCCGTGGCGTGATCGTCTACCTGCGCCAGGAAGGCCCCGACGGCGCGACGGATATCGAATCGCAGCTCCAGCGGATCCGGCGAGGCGGGCACGATGCCGGGAGCGATCACCCGGATCTGACGCATGTGGACGGGCACGCGAAGAACCTGCCGCGCGAGATGCGGGACTTCGGCATCGGCGGGCAGATCCTGCGAGATCTGGGCGTGCGGCGATTGCGGCTGCTGAGTAACTCAGCAGCCAAGAGCCTGCCGGCTTTGGAGGGGTTCGGGCTGGAAATCGTCGATCGGGTGCCGATCGTGCCCCGCTCGCA
>JAIEQQ010000323.1 GCA_019747615.1 Phycisphaerales bacterium | reverse complement strand
GGATGTCTATCCTGCCGCTCAACAGGGGAAGCAGCGCGATCTGGACCTCCACGCGCTTTGCCAGCAGCATGTCCGGCCGGCTGCCCCACGATGCGTTTTGAAAGCGCACGCTTTCGATCGAAAGTTTCGGTACCAGCGAGAGGGAATAGCCGATTCCGCCGTCGACCTTGAGCTCACGCCCGGTGAGCTCCTTCACCTTGGCGACGGCCACCGGCAGGTAGGCGGCCGGATCGATCCTGTTCACTGCGACGACGAGAACCGCCGTCAGCGCAAGCAGTGTAACGCCGAGGCCGAGAAGGATGGGTTTTGCGCGCATTGCTTTCTACTGGTTCTCCACGATGCAAACCATAGTCGCTGAGCATGGGAGTGAAGCTCGCTCACCCACCTCGTGCACCCACGCCAGGTCTGACGAGCTTGTCGCACTCACCTGATCGGTCGTGACGGCTCCGGAACAACTTCCCACGCCGCCGCGGGATCACGCTGCCATGCTGTTTCTCCACCACTCCGACGCGCGCATCGAGCGATGACACGCGGCTGGTACGGTGTTACTCCCCTTTCTTCTCGGCTAGCCGTGACTTCAGATCCGCGAAGGGATTGTGCGTGGCTGCTGGGGGGTGGCTTTGCGTTGGATCCCGGTCTGTACCATCCTTCAGCTTGGAGTGCTCGTGCTCATGGCAGTAGGTGCACAGCAACTCCCAGTTGCTGCCGTCCGCGGGATTGTCGTCGTGATTCCCGTTCTTGTGATGTACTTCGAGCAGCTGCAGATTGCTGTGCGTGAAGGTGCGCCCGCACAGTCCGCAGACCCACGGATACATCTTCAGAGCGCGCTCGCGATAGCCGAGAGCACGCTTTTCGGCGTCGCGCCGTGCCTGAGCGACTACCTCGTCCAGTCGACTCTTACCTGAGACCATCACTCACCTCACATGGCGGCTGGGGGCATGTCGTGCAAGAGTACGAAGGCCGAAAAAGCGGATCGCACCTCAACATGTCGCGAGTCTCATGCTTCTTTTAAGTAAGCCGCATCGCTTCGTTGCGCAATTCTGGGGGAGTGAGGTTCAGGCATTATCCTCGCCGCTGACCGTCACCCCCGCAAGCCGCTCGTACACCTTGACGAGCGATGAGCCGTCCTCCTTGCTGAGCCCGGAAGCGCGGCCCATCTGATAGACCTGTTGAGACACGTTGGCGAGGAAGAGTGGCACGCCGAGCCGCTTGGCGAACGTGGTTTCGAGCTCCTGATCCTTGAAGGATATGTCGAGCGTGCCGCCGGGCTTGAAGTTTCGCGCGAGTATCCGCGGCACTCGGTTCTGGAACTGCACACTGTTGCCGGTGCTCGCGCTCACCACCTCGTAGATTTTCTTCGGATCAAGCCCGGCCTTCTTGCCGAGAACCATGGCTTCCGCAATGGCGACGGTCTGGATCTGACCGAGCATATTGTTGATGAGCTTCATCGCGAGGCCCATGCCGTGTCCGCCGACATGGAACACGTTCTTGCCCATGGCGCGGAAGAGATCTTCCGCCGCGGCGAAGGTGTCTTCCGGACCGCCGACGATCACCGACAGCGTGCCTGCCGCCGCGCCGTGCGGTCCGCCGCTTACCGGCGCATCGAGCATGGCGATACCTTTATCGACCAGGCGCTCCGCGAACCGGCGTGCGAGGAGCGGATCGATCGTGCTCATGCAGATCACGATGTCTCGCGGCTGCCCCTTCTGCACGAAGCCGTTGCCGCCGAAGATCACCGCCTCGGCCTGGTCGGCGGTTTCGACCATGCAGATCATGCGTCGGCACTCGGCCGCCGCCGCCGCGGGTGTATCCGCGACGCGCGCGCCCGCCGCCGCAAGCGGCGCCACCCGATCCGGGTTGACGTCGTGGACGACTACCTCGAATCCCGCCTTGACGAGGTTCAATGCCATCGGCCCGCCCATTGCACCGACGCCGACGAATCCCACTTTTCCGGCCATGACCATCCTCCCTTGCGCTCGATCGGGCTAGTGTATTTTGAACGAGCGC
>JAIEQQ010000545.1 GCA_019747615.1 Phycisphaerales bacterium | reverse complement strand
CTTCGAGCGGGCCGTCCTCGCCGCGACCTTTGAGGAAGAGGTGCGGGTGGTTGCAGATCTGCTTGAGCTTGACCAGACCGGCGAGAATGACGCCGCGCCGCTGAATGCCCTCGCTGCTCTCGGCGGTCGCGAGCATGGTCTTGACGGTGGACTCGTACAGCGACGCCTGCTCGGGCGTGAGGTAGCAGAAGTCCTTCGTCTCGACCTTCTCCGGCAGATCGGCGATGACCGCGGGGTCCGTCTTGAGCCGACGAAGCACGAACGGCTGCACGATCGCGCGCAATCGCTTGGCCTTCAGCGAGTCGCGATACCGCTCGATCGGCACCGCGAAGCGCGTGCGGAACTCGTGCAGCGTGCCGAGCAGGCCGGGGTTCAAGAAGTCCATGATCGACCACAGCTCGCTCAGGCGATTTTCGATCGGCGTGCCCGTCAGCGCCACGCGGCGCGGGGCATCCAGCGAGCGGATCGCTTGCGTCTGCTTCGCCTGCGGGTTCTTGATGTTCTGGGCCTCGTCCAGCGCAATCCTGCGCCACGGGATCGGCTCCAGGTGCTCGCGATCGCGATACGCCAGCGCGTACGTCGTGATCACCAGGTCGTTGGCGATCGCCTTGGTCATCAGCGTCTCGCCCTTGGCACGCTCCAGCCCATGATGAACCATCACGCGGAGCTGCGGCGCAAACCGACCCGCCTCGCGCAGCCAGTTGCCCACGACGCTCATCGGAACGATCAGCAGCGTCGGCCCGGCGATCCCCGTGCCGTTGTCCGTCGCGCCCGTGCGGGCAAGCTCCGCCAGCGCGTCGCGCTCGTGCAGCAGCATGGCCAGGAACTGGATCGTCTTTCCAAGGCCCATGTCATCCGCCAGACATGTCCCCAGACCGAACCGATCAAGGAAGCTCAGCCACGACAGGCCCTTGAGCTGATACGGACGCAGCGAACCCACAAAGCCCTCGGGGGCCGCGAGCATCGGCAACTGCTGATTCTGCGACGGATCACCAAAGATCGCCGCCGCCCAGCCCGTCACATCCATCCCCAGCACCGGCAACCCCGTCTGCTTCGTATCCGCGGCGTACGCCAGCCGGATCGCCTTGCCCAGTTCCATCTCCCCGCCGGGATTCTCGTGGATGAACTTCACCGCCGACTGGATATCTTCCGGCCGGATCTCCACCCACCGCCCGCCGATCATCACCAGCGGCGACCGCATCGATGCCAGCTTCTCAAACTCCGGCAGCGACAGCGACGTATCGCCCAGCGACACCTGCCAGTGATAGTTCACCAGCGTGCCAAGCCCGACGCGCGACACCGCCGCCGCCGGCGAAACGCCCGCCAGCGAGTGCGCATCAGAATCGATCCGCAGCCGCACGCCCAGGCGTGATTGCGGAGACTCCCACCAGTGCGGCGCATGCACCGCGTAGCCCTGCTCGACCAGCAGCGGCTTCACTTCCCGCAAAAACTCATACGCCTGATTCGTCGTCAGGCTCAGCGTCGTCGGCTCGCTCTGGCTCAGCGCAGTCTCCAGCGGCTTGAACAACCGCGCCGCCCGCGCCAGTTCCGAGAGCAACAGCTCCTGCGGCTTATCAATGCGGTGCGTGTCCACCAGCGCGCTATCGCTGGGAAGCAGCCAAATCTCCTGCGCATCGATCGTCAGCGACGGATCATCCAGCGATTGCAGCGCCAGCGTGAGCTGCCACACCAGCCCCGGCCCCGGCGCTTCAAGGTCATGCAGCCCCGAAAGGTCCACCGGTTCCTGCAAGCGGAAACACAAGCGCCACTGGCTTGACGGCCCACGCTCCTGCAGCGAACCCACCCACCCACGCACCTTGCGGAGCAGATCCGGACGCTTGTCGGCAGGGCATCGCAGTTGCGGCTGCTCGCCCAAAAGCCCCGTCAGCCACGACACATGCGCATCGGCCGCCTCATCGCGCCCCTCGATCGTCTCATCCATCGTCTGCGCCCGCAGCGCAGCGCGGCATGACGCATCGGCCACCCGCATCAAGAAGTCCTCGATC
>JAIEQQ010000275.1 GCA_019747615.1 Phycisphaerales bacterium | reverse complement strand
CGTGATGGATCCTGAATTGCTGTTCCTCGATGAGCCGACGGCCGGATTGGATCCGATCATCGCCGCGGGATTCGATGATCTGGTGCTCTCTCTGAAGCGCCTGTTGGGGCTGACGGTGGTCATGGTGACGCACGATCTGGATTCGCTGTGGCGCATCGCCGACCGGGTGGCCGTCTTGGGCAACGGGAAGGTCCTCGGCGTCGGGACGATGCAGGAGTTGTCACAGTCCGACGATCCCGTCATTCGCGAATATTTCCAGGGTCCGCGGGGACGGGCGGCGCAGGAGCAGGCGGCCTGGAATCAACAGGGCCGCCGCACGTGACGCGTTCAGGAGGTCGGGAAGCGAGTAGAATGAGGGTGGCATGGAACCGAAGGTGAATTATTTTCTCGTGGGCTCCTTTGTCGTCGTCCTCGGCGCGGCGATGGTGATCGCCATGTTCTGGCTGGGGAAAACAGACTACCGCGGCGTCAATGACCGCTACGAAGCGTTTATGCGGGAGTCCGTCGCCGGGTTGAGCGTCGACTCCACGGTCAAGTACCGCGGCGTGGACGTGGGCCGGGTGAAGGCGATCACCTTGAACCAGAGCAATCCCGAAGAGGTGCGGATAACGCTCGATATCGCCCGCGGGACGCCGATCAAGACGGATACCATCGCCGTCCTGGAAACGCAGGGGCTCACGGGGCTGGCCACGATCAACCTGACCGGCGGCAGCCGCGATGCCCCACCGCTGCAGGCAGGGCCGGGGCAGGAATATCCGGTCATCAAGACGGGCCCGTCGCTGTTTTTCCGGCTGGATGAAGCGATCTCCCGTTTGTTGTCGGAGAAGGGGTTGACGAAGCTCCTGACGGATCTGGACATGGTGGCGAAGGGAGCCGCGGAGATTCTGGACGAGGAGAATCGCTCGGCGCTCAAGCGGACGATCAGAGATCTGTCCGATGTGGCGCAGACGGTAGCGGCGCATAAAGCGCAAATGGAGCAGGGGCTGAATGGGGCGGCGCTGAGCGCGGATAATCTGGTGAAGGTGACCACGTCGCTCAATGAACAGGTGCCGGTGTTGCTGGCGCGCATCAACAAAAGCGCCGCGGCTCTGCGGACGTTGACCGAGGAGTTGGCGCAGGCCGGCAAAGCGGTCGGGGCGGTCGTGAATGAAGCCGGGCCGGAGCTCGAACAGTTCTCGCGGCAGACCTTGCCGGAAACCGGGCTGCTTGTGGCGGAATTCCGGCAGTTGGCGAGTACGCTCACGCGTGTGGCCCGTGATCTGGAACGCGATCCCAATGCGCTGGTCTTTGGCAAGAAGGCGTCCCCGCGAGGGCCTGGGGAGTAGGGAGATAACCGATGACCTGGATCGCACAAACGGCCTTGGTGGTTCTCATGGCGACGCTCGGCGGGTGCCTCTCCCCCCGCGGAGAGGCATCGCCGATGCACACCTATCAATTGGGTCTCGACGCCAGGCCCGGCGAGGCGCCTCCGTCTGCCGCCAATGCTCCGGTGCTTCTCGTCAGTCTGCCGCAGGCCCAACCGGGGTTCGAGACCCCGCGAATGGCCTATCTGAAACGACCGTATGAGCTGGAGTATTACGCGGTGAATCAATGGGCCGATACACCCGCCCGTCTGTTCGCGCCGCTCCTGGTCCAGGCGCTGGGGCAAACCGGGCTGTGGCGTGCCGTCATTCCACTGCCGAACTCCATTCGCGGAGATTATCGCCTCGATTCCTACGGGTTCGCTCTGCAGCAGGAATTTCTCCAACAGCCGAGCCGCGTCCGGGTGACCGTGCACGTTCAACTCATCGATCTGAAGGAGTCTCGCGTGGTGAGCGCCGGGACCTTTGAAACGGCTGAGGAGGCGCAGCGCGAGGATGCGTACGGGGGGGTGCTGGCGGCGAACAAGGCGGTCGCGAAGCTCCTCGATCAAGTCGCATCCTGGCTTCAAAGTTGTGTGCGACATCAGCCGGAGTGCAACCGGTAAACGGGTTGGTATTCGATCAACGCGGAACGCCG
>JAIEQQ010000114.1 GCA_019747615.1 Phycisphaerales bacterium | reverse complement strand
ACTTTTGTGAAATGGAGGCATTCTCAATGTTTCGACCTGTGGGCCTAAACCCTCCTCACTGCATTCAATAGTCTCGTCGGACCCGGGTGTCGCCAGTTAGCGCTGGCCATGCGTGGGGGGCACAATCCGCCGGGCAGTTCGCTGGCGGCGGGTGGGTCAAGGGAAATGACCGATTTTCGGTCTTCGAGGAGGTTTTTCATGCGCAAGATTTTGCTGGGCACGACAGCAGTCGTCTCCGCCGCCTTCGGCGCCGCGGTCATTACGCCCGCCGCCGCTCAGGACGCTCCGACCGTGCGGGTCGGCGGCGCCCTGCAGGTGTATTATGGCTACATCAACCAGAGCAGCGCGAACGCCAACCCGGGCAACACGCCTGGCGTTGCGTTCAACAACACGCCGCTGACCGGCACCACGGGCGCGAATGCCGTGACGGTTGGCATCACCAACCCGGGCGTTCCCGGCGTTGCCAACTCCGGCGGTAACTTCGCCCGCCTCGGCAAGCACGACATCATCAGCCTGCCGGTGATCTCGTTCCTGATCGATGGCAAGTCCGCCCTGGGCTTCACCTACGGTGCGAACGTGACCCTCGACTTCAACAACGAAGAGGGCAACGTCAGCAGCGCCAACCGCGCCGGCATCGGCCGCGGCAACGTCGCGACGGACGAGGCCTACCTGTACTTCGCCCATCCCCGCTTCGGCCAGGTCCGCGCCGGTGACGAGGACGGCGTGCTCGGCGGCCTGATGAACTCCGGTTTCATCACCAATGCCGGCACCGGTGGCGTCTACGGCGTGTGGGAAAACTTCCAGACCCGCCAGGCTGGCAACCGTACGCAGACCGGCCCCGGTCAGCTTGGTGACAACACCAAGATCATCTACATGTCCCCGCAGTATTTCGGCTTCGACTTCGGCATCAGCTTCGCGCCGAACGGCGGTGGCTTCGGCGGCACGGGTTGCCCGAGCGACACGGCGACCAGCGGTTGCGACCGCGCCTATGCCTTCCGCGGCGCCACCAACTGGGCCGTCGTCCCGGCGCAGTCCGTCGGTGCCATGGCCCGCCGCAATGAGTACCAGATCGCCCTGCGCTACCGCGGCAGCTTCGCCGGCGTCGGCGTTGCGGCCACCGCCGGTTACATCGGCGGCGGCGTGGCGCGTGACCTCACCGAAGCTGGCCGTCAGGTCCGCACGCTGAATGGCCATGACATCTGGCAGTTCGGTGCGCAGGCCTCCTACATGGGCGTCACCCTGGGTGCGAACTACACCTTCGGTCACTACAACTTCTTCTGGGGTAACCCCGTCCGTGGCGACCGTGCGGCCCAGTCGCTGAACCTCGGCGCCAGCTACACGGTTGGCCCGGTCACCGTCGGCACGAACTTCGTCACCCACCTGTGGGAAGGCGGCTCGCGCAATGCCTTCAACTCGGTGACCGGTGCCCTGGCGCCGGTGGCCGGCCAGCAGGCGCGTGAGCGTCGTTGGGGCCTGTCCTTCGGCGGCAACTACCGCCTGGCGCCCGGCCTCGACCTGATCGCGGAGTATGTCTACCACACCCGCCGCGAGCAGGGCCGTGACCTCGACGCCAACCGCGCCGGCACGCAGAGCCGCGCCGAAGCGAACGTCTTCATCATCGGCTCGCGTCTGGCTTTCTGAGCCCGTCCGAAACCTCGACGAGACCCGAAGGGGGCGGCAGGCAACTGCCGCCCCTTTCATCTTTCTGAACATCGCGCTATGCACCGTCTCATGCGCAAGACATCCATGGCGGCCATCGCACTGTCGTTCCCCATCCTCCTCGCCGGCTGCAGCAGTGGCCGCCT
The DNA here is from genome assembly GCA_019747615.1 of Phycisphaerales bacterium. Next base: position 183 of record JAIEQQ010000114.1, on the reverse strand, counting down.
GGTGGGCAATGACGAATACGGCACGGACTCGGCGCGAGAGCGCATCCTTCGCGAATCGGGCCGCAACCCGCGCGATGCCGGCTTGATCGTCTTCGGCGTGGACCGCAACCAGCCCGCCGAGCAGGGCGGTGGCCCCGGCGGGGTGAGCGTGAACGCCTATCTCTGGCGCGCGACGCTGGAAAC
>JAIEQQ010000216.1 GCA_019747615.1 Phycisphaerales bacterium | reverse complement strand
ATCCGCTCGACCTCGCCCTCGAACTCCGCGTCCTTGGCGCCACTTGCGCTCATGAGCTGCGCCAGCAGGATGACATCGCGATCGGCCGGTGAGATCTCGATGAGCGTGCGGAGCGACTTGATCGCCTCGTCGCGCTGGCCGGCGATGGTGTGCAGCCACGTCATGCGTGCGTAGAGCCGCCCCGATCGAGTGAAGTTCACACCGCCCTGGCTCACGGGCAGGATCGGCTTGAATGTCGCGAGGATCGTCAGGGCCTCATCGCGATCGGCCCACGCGGGTGTGTAGCCTGGCGAGAGAACGGTCTCTCGCGTGACGGTGGCGCGGGCCATGAGGTTCGTGTAGCGGGCGGTGCCGAGGCGCTCGGCGATGTCCATGACGAGGCCATGGGCGGCAAAGAGCAGCGCGATGAGCGTGGCCAGCGCGAAGCCCCAGCCCCTGATCGTGACGCGCCCGGATTTCTTGAGCTGCCAGAACGGGCCGCGGACGTGGGTGTCGCGCCAGAGCTTGACGCAGACGTGGATCATGTAGGTGACCACGCCGGCGATGCCCACCGCCATGAGCAGGGGGACCGAGCCATAAAGCCCGCGATAGGCGCCGACGAGCACGATGCCGACAAGCAGGAGCACCAGCTCGTGCCGGAGCGTCATGTCGTATCGCGCGTCGCGCTTGCGATTACTCTCGGCCATCTTCTCAGGCGAGACGCGTGGCGAGGTGAGTATCGCGGGCGCACCGATGCCGACATAGAGCGCGTTCGTCGGGCACGCGCTGACGCAGTCCATGCACTTCATGCAGCCGGGATCAACCACGGCGCCGTAGTCACGCACCTCTTCGCTCACGCGGACGTTGGAGGTGCACACCGCGGTGCAGTGGCCGCACTGGTCGCAGGCATCGGTGACGCGGATGCGGACGGGCGCGAGGCGATCAACGGGGGTGAAGAAACCGCCGTAGGGGCAGCCGTAGGTGCAGAAGCCCTTGCTGCCCAGGAAGTACACGCATGCGAAGCCGCAGATGAGCAGGAAGGGGATGGCGATGTACCACTCGGGGAACGTGGCCCAGAAGTTCTCGACGATGAAGTGCGGCTCGAAGCCTTGGGCCGGCCAGGGCCGAACCTCCCCGAGCCACGCCGACCACTCCGGCGGGAGGACATAGCGCTTGACGCCCGGGGTGATCTCGATCTCCGCGCCGAACAGCCGCGCGAGGACCTCGCGCCGGAACGTGGGCCAGACGAACATGTAGAGCGCAAGCAGCGTCGGCGCCCAGAGCAGGATGCGCGACCGCCAGGGCTTGGGGTGGATGCCCATCTTCTTCATCAGCCAGCCGCAGAAGTCTTGGAGAGCCACGACGTGGCAGGCCCAGCCGCAGAACCAACGCCCGAAGATCAGCGTCGAGAGGATCGCCAACGAGAACATGATGAAGCCGGCGTTGATCATGCCCGAGTCGAGCGTGAACATCGCCTCCGACGGCTCGATCGGTGAGATCGTGTTTCTTTCGCCGTCGCTCATGCCCGAGAGCAGCCACTGGACGACGTGCGCGATAATCAGGAGGTGGATGCCAATGAGCACGGCGGCCCGCCACGGGCCCATGGACGATTTCGGCTTGGCGTGCGAGCCGCGCGGGGCGGGCAGCACCGGCAGGGAGATCGACGTCCCGGGGGACGATGGGTCAGGTGACGCGCCTGCGCCGTCACACGTTGGTCGTTGGCTGCTCATGGTCGGTGGTCAGAATCACTTGCCGACGCGGATGTCGATGACGACGCCGCGTTGAAAGGTCACGACGACGGGGACTGGGGCTTCGTACTGAATGCCCTCGATGAGCCGGAGTTTGTCGCACGCTGAGCACGGGGCCTCGAAGGGTTGCATTTTGAGCGCTTCTTCGACGCCCGGGAGCATCGGCAGGTCCACGACGACAAGTCGCGTTTTGACGTCCTGTTTGGCCTCGCTCAGAGCCTGAATCGTGTCGAAGCAGTGCGGGCACGTGCGCCGGTAGA
>JAIEQQ010000173.1 GCA_019747615.1 Phycisphaerales bacterium | reverse complement strand
AACCCGCGACGCCCCCGGCGGCGGCGCCGCCCGCCCCGATCCCCGCTGGTGCGCTCGGCGTCGTCGTCTACGACCTCACCGATACCGCGTGGCCCGCGGCCCTGGCCCTCGCCAGCGCCCACGGCCAAACACCCATCGCCACATCGATCCCCCTCCGCCCCGACGGCCTTCTCACGCTCGACGAAGTACGGACGCTCCAAGCCGCGATCATCGAAGGCGCGGCTAAGGCCGGCAACCGCGAGCTCCGCGTCGATCGTCCCGCCCCGGACATCGCGATCACGCTCTGTTCCAACACGTCCAGCGGCGTCGTCGCTCAGCAGATCGACCTGGCGACTCTGCGCGTGCCACCGCAACTGAACCCTAAGCCGGGCGAGGCGCTGGCGCTCACCGATGTGCTTGGGCGGGAACTCTCCGGCCCACGCGCCGGGCGTGCGTTCGCGTGCGTCGGGCAGATCGGCGGCTCGCTCAGCCAGAGTGCCGAGCGGGCGATGTGCGCGATCTTCCTGCCGCCGCGCGTCAAGAGCGCGTGGCTGTTCGAGTCGTACGCCGGCGGTCCGCCCTGGAGCACATACTCCGCGTCGGACGCAGCGAAGGTGCTGCGCGATGCGGGGATCCCGTCGGCGCTCGCCGGTGGAGGTGCGGGCGGTGGTGGTGGTGTGGGGGCGGGCCGGACGCTTGACGCGTGGCACGCGTTGGTGAAGTCTGCACTTGACGCGGACCTCGTGCTGATGAACTCCAGCGGGTTGCTCTACTCGTTTGATCTCGACGGCGCCGTCGGCACGTCCAGCGATGTGCCCTTCTCACGACGGCCGATGATCGTCCACATGATTCACTCCTGGTCGGCCCAGCGCCCCGGCAACCGGTTCACGATCGGCGGGCGGTGGATCGATCGCGGCGCGTACGCGTACGTCGGCTCGGTTCACGAGCCGTACCTCAGCGCGTTCGTGCCGACACCCGAGGTTGCGCGCCGGCTCGCGCTCGGCTTGCCGCTGGGCCTCGCTGCGCGGCACGCCAACATCCCCGCGTGGCGCGTGACGCTGCTCGGCGATCCGCTCATCACCCTGGCCCGCCCGGGCGCAAAGCCTCGGATCATCAACGAGCCGATCGCGCTGAAGACCACGGACGTTCAAGAATCGGTCGCAGCCGATCTGAAGGCCGAGCGCTTCGACAGCGCGATCCGCTCACTCATCATGCTCGGGCGCGATGATGGCGTCAGCAAGCTCGCCGGCGCGATGCTGCGCGAACACCCCGAGAAGCTGACGCCCGCGCTGGCGACCAGCGCACTGCTGGCGACGCACCGCGCCGGTGATTCGGAACTGATCGCGGAGCTGTTCGCCAAGACGATCGACCCGAAGGCGCCGAAGTCCGACGACGATCGCGCGATCGACGCGCTCTGGCAGTCGCTCTTGCCGCTGCGGTCCAAGCTCACCGATAAGCAACTCGACGTGCTGGCCGCGAACCCGCGCCAGGGCGTTCTTCTGCGAGATGCCAAGTCCGCCGCGGAGCTCATCGCGATTCGTCGCGGGCGCCCAGCCGCCGCGGCGTACATCGCCACGCTGCGATCGAAATCCGACAACGACACCGCCCGCAAAGAACTCGAAGCCCTCGAGAAGACGTATCTCGGAAGGTGAGCCCGCGAAGCCACGCAGCGCACCAGCGTCGAAACCTCGCTCATCGCGGCTCCGGGCTTTTCCAATCGGTCTTGCCGTCGGCCGAGAAGACGCGGACGCGGATCTCGCCGGGTCCGCCATCGAAGAACTCCAGACGCACACCATCGAGCGCGAGTGCATCGCCCGGCGCGATCGATCGGACGCGCACGCCCATCGCACGAAGGTCGGCCAGCACGCGAGCGCCGCCGCCTTGCGGTCTCGCTTCGGTCACCGCCATGAACTCCTGGCCGAGGAGCACATCGGTGACGCCGAGTCTGCGGGCGACGCTCGCGCCCGCCGCGGCTCGATCGGCGCTGGCGCGCGTCAGC
>JAIEQQ010000167.1 GCA_019747615.1 Phycisphaerales bacterium | reverse complement strand
CCCATCCCGGTTGTGCAGCACATGGTTGAGCACCGTGGTCTTTCCCGCACCGAGAAACCCCGACAGAACCGTGACCGGTAAACGCTGATCGACCTCCATAGTCTCAGCAGCCGGCGTTGTCGTCACATGAGTGGCCATCAGTCTCCTCCTAGTCCGAGTCTCCGTCGTCGTGAGCGTCGGCATGGGCGATCGCACGAGCGAAGGGATCGTCGAACCGTCGCCAGCCGGATTCGCCCTCCAGCACCTCCGACGGTGTCAACAGGCAACGCTGAAGTCGCCGTCGCCAGGCCATGGCATCCAATCGATAGCCGATCCAGCCGAACGTCTGCCGTCGGTCGCCGAACTCAACGGACCAAGACTGTTGTAACTCAGCTTCGAATTTGCCGTCTGTGGGCCATTCCTCGCGAGGCGTGGCGACCCACCAATCTCCAATACATTCGAAATGCCGTGCACCGGCCGTCTGCTCCCACGAAAAACACCGCTCCGGCTGGGACGCGATCCAGAAATGTCCTTTGCACCGGAGCATTCCCGGCCAATCGGATTCGATCACGTCCCACAAACGTTCCGGATGGAAGGGGCGTGTGGCCCGAAACACGCCCATCGTCCAGTGGGCTGATGCAATCGTCGGCAGCGGCGCGCCCTGGATGAGCTTGGCCCAGCCGGGTTGAAAACTGATCGGCATCGAGGCCGGCGTGCGCGCTTCAAGGATCCGCCCCACCAACTCCGAATCTTCCGCCATCGAGAGCAGCACGGCTTCCGGGTTCAACGTGTCAAGCAGGTGCCGCAACCGCCGCGGCGTTCCGCCCGGCAACCCTTCCGTCTTGGACAGCACCAGCACCGTCGCATACTCCACCTGCTCCACAACCAGTTCAGAAATCGTCCGCCCGTCGTCCGTACCGCAACTCACACCGCGAGTCTGTACGTCATCCACGGCGTGCAGATCGTCCCACAGGGTCCGACTGTCGACGACCGTGACCAGGTGATCCAGTCGCGCCTTCGATGCCAACGGCTCTTGGTTGTCCCAAGCATCGTTGAAGACTTCGGCCACGAAGACCGGTTCGACTAGTCCGGAACACTCCACCAGCAGCCGATCGAACCGCCCCATGTCGGCGATCGCGATGACGGCGCTCGTCAAACTGTCGCGCAAGGAACACCCGACGCACCGTTGAACCAACTCAGCGAGAACTTCACCGAGGCGAAACACCTCCACACCCTGTGATCGGCAGAGCGCTGAGTCCAATCCGGCATCGCTGCGGTCATGGAGCAGCACGGCCATACGGCCGGAGGCTTGCCCGGTGACGAGTTTCTGCACCAGCGTGCTCTTCCCGGCTCCGACAAACCCGCAGACGACGGTGACCGGAAGCCGGGTATCCTCCGGCTCAGTTCGTGCAGGGGGTTCAGACAGCGGGATCGCCACGACGACCTCCCGCTGCACCCCGCCCCCGATATTTCTTATTGAATTTCTCGACCCGCCCTTCGGTGTCGATGATGCGCTGCGTCCCCGTGTACAACGGATGTGAATACATCGAGGTTTCGACTTTGTAGATCGGATAGGTTCGGCCGTCCTCCCATACGGTGGTCTGATCGGTCTGCACCGTCGACATCATCAGCCAACGCTTGTCGATCGCGACATCATGAAAGACAACCGGACGATAGCCCGTAGGATGGATACCAGGTTTCATCGCTCCTCCTTATGCCGACTACCAGCTTGACTTTCGTACCCCGGGAATCTGCCCCTTCAACGCGAGCAGGCGAAAATCCACCCGCGACATGTCGAATCGGCCCAGATATCCCCGCACGCGCCCCGAGATCGCACAGCGATTGCGCACCCGGGCGGGCGACGAATTCCTCGGCAGCTGTTGTAGGGCCTGCTGCGCCTCATGCTTCTCCTCTTCACTGCTTGTTCGACTCTTGATCACCGCCTTCAACGACGCCCGCCGTTCGGCATATTGCGCGACCAAGCGCTTTCG
>JAIEQQ010000109.1 GCA_019747615.1 Phycisphaerales bacterium | reverse complement strand
TCCGGGGCGTTCGGCTCTACGAGGACGCGTTGGCGAGCCACAAGGCGACCGGCAAAGACCCGGAGCAGCCAACAGACGACGCGGGCGTTGCCAACGCGTATCGCCAAGCGGCCGGGATGCTTGATCTGAGCGTGCGCGAGGGCGACGCCGCCAAGTTTCCGACCGCTTCGTCGCGCGCGGTGACACTCGCGGCGCGGGCGCTCTATCACGCCGGGGAGTTCGGGCAGGCGGCGGATCGGTTCATCGCGGCGGGCAAGCTCAGCGAGTCTGCTCGCGATAGCGCCGGCGCCGAGGAATCCATGTGGCTGGCGATCGTGGCGTTGGATGTCGGTGCGCGGACGCTGAGTGGCGACGCCGCCCTGTGGGGCACGCGGGCCGATGAGCTGACGGCGCTGTTCTTGCGGACGTATCCGCGAAGCGGGCGTGCGCCGGGGCTGCTGCTGCGACGGGCGGATGCCGGCGGGATCAAGGACGAAGAGGCGATTACGGTGCTGATGGGTGTGCCGCGGGATGATGCGGTGTATCCGGCGGCGCGGCGTCAGATCGCCAGGTTGCTCTATCGTGTGTATCGCGCTTCGGGCTCGGGCACGCGCTCGTTCGCGGCGTCGCGGTTTGTCGGCGTGGGTGAGGAAGTGCTGGCGATGGACCAGACGATCGCGGTCGGCCCTGACAAGCCCAGCGCGAAAGAAGCGACGCAGCGGCTGAGCGTGACCGCTCGCCAGTTGCTTGACGCGCTGCTCAGTGCATCGCCTCCGGACGCAGCGCGGGCAGAGAGCGTGCTCAACAAGCTTCGTGCTGTGCTGCAGTTTGAGGGCGAGGTGGCGACAGGGTACGAGGACGAGCTGTCGTTCAGACGCATGCAGATCGCGCTGGCCGCCGGCGATATGGCGCAGGCCGAGTTGCTCGCGGACAAGCTGCAGCGGTGGCAGGACACGCCGCCGGAGCAGGGCGGGTCGGGGCGGGCGAGCCGCTTTGCAAACGCCGCGCAGCGAGCGATGTACATTCGCGCAATCGAGACGATGCGGGCGCTGCCGAAGTTGCCGCCGGACGCAAAGCCCGACGATCGGCGCGTTCGCGCCGCGCGCGATGTTGTTCGATTCGGCCAGCGCGTGATCGATCAGATCGGCGTCACACAGGGAACCCCCGAGAGCGCGACGCTGTCACTCTGGGCGGCGGTGGCGTCGGCGGCGATGGAGATTCATCGTGGCTCGGGCGATGTTGCGATGGTGCGTCGCGCGATCGAGCTTGATCGCTTGGTACTGGCCAGCGCGCCGGCCAGCGCCGACTCGCTGCGGCGGGTCGCCGAGGCGTCTGAGATCGTTGATGATTCGGCCGGTGCGCTGGAGGCTTGGCGGACACTGGCCGGCGCGTATGAGCCGGGGACCCCGGCGTTCTTCGAGGCGAAGTACAACGCGATTCGGCTGACTGCGAAGGTCGATCGCACGGAGGCGGCGCGGGTGATGATCCAGCACGCGGTGCTCTATCCGGAGTTCGGCCCGCCGCCATGGAACGCACGCACGCGGGAGCTGTACGAATCGCTTCGCGCCGAGATCGAGCGCGTGGCGGCGTCGGATGGAAAGGGCGCTAAAGAACGCGGGGGTGAGCCGTGAGTAGCGCGGGCGACTTTGATCGCCAGGTGATTGCGATGTTTGACGGTCCGGAGGTTGCCGGCGTGTGGTCGCCCGAGGCGCCGGGCGTGTTGCTGGGGCTGCGCCCGGGCGCTGATGTGAGTTCGGAGGTGGTGCTCGGGGCGCTGCGAGGGCGGATGGCGGAGCTGGCGGCGCATCCGATGGCGATGACAGCCCAGGGCGAGCACATGAAGCGGCTGATCCAGGGGGCCGCTTCACGCGTGATGCTGGGGAACACGGTGGTGCCGCCGCGCCTGCCTTCGATTGCCGGGCGGGACTTGCCGCGGGGTGAGAGCGCGTCAACGGCAACGCCGAGCGCGGCAGCATCGGTGAGCCAGAC
>JAIEQQ010000523.1 GCA_019747615.1 Phycisphaerales bacterium | reverse complement strand
AGTGGATCAAGGACGGGTGCGTGTGGCCCGAGGATGGTCGCTCGACGGGAAGGTAGGCTCACGCCGCCTCGCCCCGGGTCGGCACGGGCAGGGCCACAGAGCTGTGGAGTCAGACGAGCAGCACGACGTCGGCGGTAGAATGCTCAGAACACTTCGAGGTGACTTGCGACAGTTCCAGGAGCCAGCAATTGAACAGTTCCACAGGTCAAAGATCCCATCGGCCAGTCGCCCTCGTGACCGGAGTCAGTCGCAAGGAAGGCCTCGGCTTCGAGATCAGCCGGCTGCTTGCGGCGCGAGGCATGACGGTCATCCTCTCAGCTCGGCAAGCTGAAGCCGCCAGCGCCAACGCAGAGATCCTCAGGGGTGAGGGGCATGACGCGCGGGCGATGGCGCTCGACGTGACAAGCGACGCAAGCGTGAAGGGCGTCGTGGAGACAATCGGGCGCGACCTGGGGCGACTCGATGTTCTTGTCAACAACGCCGGCGGCGGATACAACCCAGCCGAGCGGGCAAGCACGGCGTCCTTCAACGACATCCGCGATGCGCTCGCGCTGAACCTCGAAGGACCGTGGCGGCTCACGATCGCGGCCCTGCCCCTCTTGCGGAAGAGCACCGCCGCACGGGTGGTGAATGTTTCGAGCCAGGTCGCGTCTTTCGGCGATCCGTGGGGACCGTCGGGCCAGGATGGCTCGCTGCCTTCTTACACCGTCTCGAAGGCCGCGCAAAACGCGATGACTCGCAAGATGGCACTGGACCTGAAGCCCGACCGGGTTCTCGTCAACGCTGCCTGCCCCGGCTGGGCCGCGACGTACCCGGGCCTCGCGGAGATGGGTGCTCGCCCGGTCAAGGACGGCGCAGCAAGCATCGTCTGGTGCGCGACGCTTCCGAACGACGGGCCGACCGGCGGGTTCTTCCGCGACGGCAAGCCGCTGGCATGGTGACCCGATGAGTCGTCTCATACCTGGTTCTCCTTCACGATGGCTTTGGGTGTGCTCGGGGCCGAGGCGTGGTTGAAACTGGTGGATGCCGACACGCCCGCGCCGACCGACCGCGCCGCGCTCACGTTCCTGACCATGACCACCAAGCCGAGTTTCCGCGCCCCCGCGAGAAGCCGAGTTCAAGGCGGGCGAGGGCGGCAAAATGGGGGGGCCGCCGTCTCCATGGCCCGCTGGGTCAACACGCGCGGCGAAAAGGGGCCGTGGCCCAAGATCACGACGGCGAGGGTGTGAGCGGGAACCCGCCCGCCGGGTTGTCGCGTCTGATGGTTGACTTGTCGCGCCCGACGGCTCGTCCGTCGCGTGCGACGGCTGGCCTGTCGCGTCCGCCGATTGGTCTGTCGCGTGCGATTTCTCGATTGTCGCGTTTGCCGACTGAAGTGTCGCGTCCGACGGGCCGATGATCGCGGCTGACGGTCCTGGCGGACGGCACGCCAAGGCACTCATCGCGTCGCGCGTGCGGCGCACGGGGGCCAAGGCATTCACCACGGAGGTCACAGAGAACACAGAGGAAGGCAGGGGGCCGGGCTCGGATCGGATCAGAACACACCTTCTCTTCATTCTTCTCTGTGCTCTCTGTGCTCTCTGTGTTCTCTGTGGTGAACTCTTCTGTCTTTCATTAGGTCCTTTGGCAATTTGCCATTTGGAGATTTTCCCATGTCCCGCTCAGGCGAACACTACATGCCCCGGCCCGATGGCAACTTCGCGGCGTGGGCGAACCATTACTACGACGCGGTCAAGGCGTTCTATGACAAGCAGGGTTTGGATCCCGACCTCCTCACGCCGCTGATGAAGGCTCTGGAGACGTGGAACGCGCAGTACCCCGCCCACGTCGCGGCCCAGCAGCGCGCCGAGGGCGCGCGGCAGGCGAAAGACGCGGCCCGCGCGGCACTGGAGAAGGAAGTCCGGCCCGTGACCAACTTCGTGCAGGGCTACCCCAAGACGACCAACGCCGACCGCGCCGAGA
>JAIEQQ010000728.1 GCA_019747615.1 Phycisphaerales bacterium | reverse complement strand
TCGGCGCGGTCGGCGTTGGTCGTCTTGGGGTACCCCTGCACGAAGTTGGTCACGGGCCGGACTTCCTTCTCCAGCGCAGCGCGGGCCGCGTCCTTGGCCTGCCGCGCGCCTTCGGCGGCGGCTTGGGCTTTGACGTGAACGGGGAATGCCGCGTTCCACGCGCTGAGGGCTTCCTTGAGCGCCTTCAACTCGTTGGGGTCGAACCCCTGAACGCTGTACCACTTCTCCACCGCGTCGTAGTAGTGGTTCGCCCACGCCGCGAAATCGCCATCGGGCCGGGGCATGTAGTGTTCGCCTGAGCGGGCCATGTTCGAGCCTCCAAACGCCGATGAATCCCTCGCGGGGCGCGGCTGCTCCTCTCCGGAGGGCAAGCCCGCGACGCGATGAGTCGGTCGTCAGACGCGATCATCGGCCCGTCGGACGCGACACTTCAGTCGGCGGACGCGACGAGTCAAAAATCGCGTGCGATCAAGCGGGCGGCGGACGCGACAGGCCAGCCGTCGCGCGCGACGGGTGAGCGGTCGAACGCGACAAACGAATCGGCGGACGCGATATGTGAGCCGTCAGGCTGCCGCGCGGTAGTCCGAGTACACGCGCCACGACACCGCCAACTTGTTCACCGTCTGGTCGAGCCCGAAGAACTCGACCGTGTGGGGGGGCGGCGTCTGCTGGCCGTTGAGGAAGCCGACGATGATCGGGCTCGCCGCCGGAGCCGCGAACAGATACCAGTGCTTCGTCGAGGCCTTGGTGCCGTACTTCTTGGTGTTGCTCAGACGCGGCTCGACCTCAAGGCCCACCGCGTTCTTGAGGCTGTTGCCGTTGGGCAGGTTCGTCTGGGCGGCGATGAACTCGCTTTCCAACCGCCCGCGCCGTCGTCTGCAACTCCGGCGGCACGACCAGCACGACGGGCCGAAGGTCCAGGTCGTTGCCCTCGGCATCCCGCTGCGTGAGCATGGCGGTGATCGCCTTCGTCAGGCCGACGGTGCTGAGATTCGTGTCGGCACCGGTGATGTAGTTGCCGTTGCCAGCGGAGAAGAACGCGCCGGTGTTCGACAACAACGTGTCGTACACCAGATCGCTGAGCTTCCGCATCGCCGCCTGGCCCATCGCACGGGCGACCGAGTCGAACAGCGACAGGTCGTCGTTGATGAGGTCGCGGCGGTCGATGCTGAACATCTTGCCGTAGGTGTCCACCTTGTACTGGGTCGTCGCCTCGTCGGCACCGCCATGCTTGAACTCGCCGCCGGGCGGGATCTGCTGGAGCGAGCCGGTGAACGAGGGGCGGATCGCCGTGGCCGTCTTGAAGTCCGGCACGCTCCGCAGTCCCGCGAAGGACCGCCAGGTCGCCGGGCTCTCCTAATAGCCGTCGAGCAGCACCTTGTTGACGGCGGCACCCAGCGCCTCGGTGAGCGTGTGCGTCGTGAGCGACGCCCGCACCATGCCCTCGCGCTGCGGCCCGGCGGACATGTGTTCCTCGCGACCAATGCCTTTGTGTCGCAGTTGGTTTTCGACGCTGTGATCGAAGGCGGCCTCGAGTTCCGAGGAGAACTGATCCGACTCGTCCGAACGCTTCGGGCGGTGATCGCCCGAAGAACGCCGAAGAGGAGTTTCCCGGAGTTTGCTCGATGGCTCGTGGCTGCTACGAGCCATGGGGGATCTTCCGCAAGCCCATGGGTTCGTTGAAGGTCAGCGACTGCTTGCGTGAGTGGCAGACGGGCGGGCTGCGGAGGTACGCGAACGAGCTGCCCTTCGAGGATGTGATCGAGAGCGAACGCACCCCGCAGCGCGAGCGCGAAATTGCCGATCACCCCAGCCTCAAACCGCAGTCGCTGATGCGTCGGCTCGTCTGGGCGGCGCTCCCCCTCGGAGAAGGCGTGATCGTCGATCCATTCATGGGCTCGGGTTCAACCGTGCCGACGTTGCCGCCGACGGAACGGGCGGCGATGCCCCGCCGC
>JAIEQQ010000426.1 GCA_019747615.1 Phycisphaerales bacterium | reverse complement strand
CCAGCGCTATCGAGGTTGCCACCGCTGACTTCATCTGCTCGAAGCAGGCCACCGAAGTCGTGCGTCGCTCGCAGTGCGCGTGCGATCTCGTTCTGCGTCGATCCGCTCGACGACTCAGCCATGACGCCACCCAGCCCAATGCTGACCACGACAACGAGCGCTCGTGATTGCCAGAACTTTGTCTGAAACAACTCACTCCGTAACAATGCAAGCTCCAGCCCCGACGTAGTTGGTCACGAGTACGGTCACAACGATCTTGTCGAGACCCATGCAAACACACACGTTGTTTTGGTTGAGCTGAGTCGTTCCCGCTCTGCACAGGACCGGAATCGTTGCCGACGTGAACGATCCAAACGTAGTTCCTGTCGACAGGCCGAAGAACGAAGAGCAACCTCCATGGCACGGCATTCCTCGTGCAGTACATGGTTGCGGAATAATGCTATCCTGAGTCGGCGTGTCATAGCACTGCGCGACAACGAGCGAGCCGGTAGCGGCAACAGCGGCGAGCATTGCGGCACAGCGGAGAACGTGAATCATGAACAGCTCCTTATTGAAGAATGGGCAATGCAGTTTACCGCAAATGCGACGCTCGTGTTGTCGCGGATTCTCAATTGTGGAACTTTTCGTAGTTCTAGGGGTTATTCTTGTCGTCGCCTCGCTGGCGATCCCGGCAATCAAGTCCGCGCGCGAGCGCGGCCGGCACGCCGCAGATCTGGGCAAGATTCGCTCCCTCGGCGCAAGCGTTGTCCTCTACAGCAACGACCATCGCGACGTGGTGCCGACGCCATTCTCGCTCTCGGCGGCGATCGCTTCCCCCAACACGCCTATTCACACCCCGCCGGGCACGCCCAAGATCGGCGGTTGGTGGTTCACAAATCCGTGGGCCTTCCACGTTCTCCTCACGCCACGCCTCTCGCCGATCGCTGTGACCGCAGCGGGGCTCCAGCCGCCGGTGCAAACTCGCGACGAATCCGGAACCTATCCGGCGTTCTCCGATTTCGTCCTCGCAGACTGCCTGTACACAACGCCCGCATACTGGGACGTCAGAACTCAAGCAGGCCCATCGCAGTGGCAGTCGCAACGCCTGACCGATATTCGCTCACCTTCGCTGAAGGGGATGATGAGGCAGAGCCGCGTGATTTCAGACCGGAAGCCCGGGGAGATGACCGACGCTTTCTCCCCCGGCGTCGCCAGCACCGTGATGTGGGGTGACACTTCAGCAACAGTTGAGGTGCAAGGAAATCTGACGCCAGGCGTACCAAATTTCTTCCGCCCACCCAACCCGGTTCCGCTGCCGCTGTGGGCCAACGGCATGCCCATCGCCGAAACCCGCCACGGTATCTACGGGCGGGACCGCTAGCCGTTCTCACACCGCCCGCTTCACCACGGGGGCCGCGTCCTCGCCCATGTGCTTCGCGAGGCTGGCCAGATGCTGGCGGACGTACATCCCGGCGTCCACGACGTACTTCATCATGAAGCGCGGGATTGCGCCGGTGACTCTGCCGTTCTCGGTGAGAACGATCGTCGTGCCGCCGCTGGGTGCCGGCGTGAACGTCACGTCCCAGGCACCGCTGAAGACCTCGGCGTTGTCGGCGATCTCGTGTCGCAGCAGGCGCGGCGACTCGCGCGTGCGAACGGTGATCACGAACGAGTTCCTGCCCTCAAGGAAGTTCCATCGCTCCTTGCCATCATCCGGTGGCAACGCCTCGACGCGTTTGAACCGCGTCCATTTCGGATACTCCTCGATCCGATCGAAGGCCTCAAACACCCGCTCGGGCGAGGCCTTCAGCGTCAACTCGCCCACGATCACGTGGTCCAGCGGCACCGTTCGCCCCACCAGATACGCCACCAGCACGACCACCACAAGCACCGCTACCAGCACGCCGATCACCGTGAGGACAGTCGTCATGGGCTGATTCCTTCGCTCTGCACCACTTGCACCGGCCGAACAAGC
>JAIEQQ010000448.1 GCA_019747615.1 Phycisphaerales bacterium | reverse complement strand
GCAAGAGATTATAGCGGTGGTGTGGGGGAACGGTTCGGTTGCTGACATGAAACCCTTGCAAGTTCCCGGTGAGCGCCGGTACGCTGTGACCTGACCCCGACGATGTTCTGCGGAGCGGGGCAACTGCTTTCTCTCACGCGAGATGAACATGACACGGCACAACCCACGCCCCGCGTTGATGGTGTCCTCGGCAATCTTGATGATCGCAGGCGCGCTCAGTGGCTGCGCGAGATCACAGGCGGGCGGAACCGGCACGTCGCCATCCACCGGGCGAGTCGCGGCGCGCGAGGCTCCCGCGGCGACAACGACCGGTGCGGTCGTGCGCGAGTCCACCGAGCGCTATCGCGCCAGGCCCGTCCGCGTCGGCGAGACGGAGATCCTGCTGGCGAACGTCACCTTTTCCCGAGGCTTGTCGCTCACCGGGGACGGCGGCGGGCGCGGCGACGGAGAATGGCGCGTCGCGTTTCGCACGCGGATCGCCGATTCGCGTCTGGATGACGGGCGCATTGCGAAGCTCGTGATCACGCGCTTGCTGGACGCCGACGGGCGGGAGATCGCGTTCAAGACCGACGCGCGCGGCGCGAGGTTCTCGCCGATCCCGACGTTCACCCACGCGCCGTGGACCGACGAGGGGCGCGCGATGTATTCCGAGGAGATGACGGCCCGCGCGTCGCGTGAGGCGGAGGCGACGGCGATTGTGCCGCAGCTGCCGCGGAGCTTTGCGAGCGTTGAAGGCACGATCACGCTGGAACTCATCACCGCACAGCGCGTGGCGCGGCTGCCGATTCAGGAGAATCGCGAGGGCATCGAAATCGCGCCGGGGTTGAAGGCCGAGGTGGCGATCAATACCCCCGGCGGCGCGGGCGATGCCGGCGCGGGCGGTGGCGCGGCGCGGCGGGCCGAGCGTGTATCCGGCGAACTCACGCTGCGGGTCAGTGTGGAACGAGATGGCTCGCCGGAGTTGTTGACTTCGCTGCCCTGGGTGAGCGCCGTGGCGATCGACGAGGGCGAATCGCCTTCGCCGCTGTCCGAGCGGACGCGCCAATCTCGGACGATGAACCGAGCGATGACGGCGCGTATGTGGCCGTTTGGGTATCAGCCGCCAGAGAGTGGCCCGCGCCCGCAGTTGCTGGTGAACGTCATCACCGCGACCAAGAGTGTCGAGATCCCGTTTGTGATCACGGGTGTGCCGGGGGCTGAGTGAGCGAGTCCGGTTGAGCCGCTTGGCGTGCGCGCCGTGCGTGCGTGCGACGTTTACGGCCGCTGCGGCTCGTCCTTGATCCGCGACGTCTCCGACGGATCGATCACCGGCGAGGCGTCGTACTCCGATCGCTGCTGCTCGGTAAGGAGCGCCAGCACGTCCGCGTCGAGCTTCTTCTCGATAATGCCCAGGTCTTGCAGAAACACGTTCAGCGGCGCAGTACGCTGCTTCTGACGGAACTCCTCGCTGGCAAGCGTGTACGTGGCGTTGTCCAGCACGCACCGGCGCGCCAGGTCCAGCACGGCCCGCTCCGCCGTGGCGACCAGCGCATCGACGCTCGCTGTCTGCGCCGGCGTGAGCTTCATGCGGCGCACCTCGCGCACGACCGGGCGCTTGCCGGGCTCGGTGCTCGAACCGAAGAACGCCAGTTGCTTCTCCGGAAAACACGCGCGGACAAGTCGGTCCTGTGCTGGCTCGGGCAGTCGCGGCAGGATCGTCTGAATGATCGTCGCCTGAAAACGGTCCAGCGCGGTCCGCGCGATATCGAACCGGATGCGGGCCTTGTTCCGGATCGCCTGAGCCTCGGGGCTGCCGTCAAAGTCGCCTCTCATGAGTCGGAAGTAGTCGCGGGTGGCCTCGACGCGCTTGATGATGAGCTGGTCCCCCTCGATGTCGTAGCGTTCGAGTGCCGCGGCGACCTCGGGGTCGTTGCCGGGATCGACGCCGTTCTTACGGAACCACGCGAGCAGATC
>JAIEQQ010000244.1 GCA_019747615.1 Phycisphaerales bacterium | reverse complement strand
AGAGTGCGTACTCAAGACCTTTGAGGCTGTGGTCCGGCGAGCAATCCACGGTCCACCGGCGGAGCATGTAGCCCGCATTGGCGGCGCGAACCTTCACGCGCAGCACGCCGCCCGGAGGTATCTCGTAGTCCATCCGAACGACCTCAGGCCGCGGGTGTCCCGGGTGAGGCACAAGTTCGAGTTCGATGATGCGACTCCACTGGACATCGTGCTCGACGGTCTCTTCCTTCAGAACCGTGCTGTCCTCCAGAACGGTCGGGTTCTCCATCCGCGTGAACACGAAGTCGCGGAACTGCTGGCTCCGGCGGTCGAAGGCGCGGACGTGCCAGCGAATGCCGATGTCGACCAGCGCCAGTGGGACAAGCTCCCGTTCGGTCTTGCCACTATCTATCGACGTGTAGCCAAGACGGATTGCCTTGCCGCGGTTGATTGCCCGAGTAACCGGCGCAAGCACCGACATCTTCGGCAGGCTCAGCGCGTTCGGGAACTCGCATCGCACCATGGGGCGCAAGTGATCCCCGATTCCCTCGCCGAACCCCTGTGACAGAGCGGTCAACACCCGTTGCGGCGAGTGCTCGAAAAGCGGGGTGAACTCCGGAGTGGGGCGGTACGCCTTGGTGGTCGGGTCCAGGTCCAAGTTCTCCGGCGCAATCTCCCGGTACTGGGCGATGTCCCTGGTCGCGCCCGCAGGACCTGTCTCGAAGCGCTCTACGACATCGGCGCGACGCAGTTCGCCCAAGAAGTACAGCTTGAAGTCAATGTGAGAAAGGCGCTCGCGCTGGACTAGCGGCAGCCGCTCGAGGTCGCGCCGGCGGCGTTCAGTCTGGTTTTCAGTCATCCAGCAATCATAGCCGGACTGCGCATGGTGGATAATCTCAATGCTTCCATGACATGATCAAACTGATCATGCTATATACTCTCAACGAACATACGGAGTAACCATGGCCAGAAACAACCCGCCCGGAGACCGGCACCGAATCGGTGCAGTCAAACAGCGCAGTCAGACTGTCACGCCGTCCGGCCACCACGTCAAGCGCGACACCGCCACGGGCCGATTCCTTGACGTGAAGACCACCGACATGACGCCATTCAAGGGTGTCAGGCGTGAGAAGAAGTAGGCCGATCATGCTCGAGCACCTCGTGGACTACTTCCTGACGCGGCCTAGGAGGCTGGTCGCGTTGGGGCAGGTGTTGATTCGCTCTGGCGGCTTCTTAGTCATCCTGGGCGTGATTGCCCATGCGGCGACCAACAGCCTGTCCGTGGTTCGCGGCATGACCGTCGCTCAACAGTCCGACCCGACGCTGGCCGACTTGCTCCCCGCGGTGCCGACGTGGTGGGTTCCCGAGAGCGCCGTCGGCTTCGGCCTGGTCGCGTTGCTTCTGTTGGCCGGCGTGGTGGCGCTGCGCACCGGGCGCTTGTACGAGCGCGTGCTGCGCCGTTGACGGCGCAAAGCGGACGAGAACATCTTGAGCAGCAACGAAGACGAGCAGCTGGCAATTCCGGCGCGGCAGACGGCCCCGGCAGCTGCTCCCGTGCAGGCCTCGACCGCCGTGCTTCTGAGTCCTCCGCCGGCGGACCTCCCCGTTGTCGATGACGACGGGTTGGCTCGGGAACTCCGGCGAATCGCGCAAGGAACGGACGACGTCCTCGTCATCGCGAACGTCTACACCGTCTGTGTGCTCCACCGCGCTGACGCCAACTCGCCGTGGCAGCGGGTCTGTTGTGGAGAGCTCGCTGAAAAGTCAGTCGCAGCCGCGAAGCCGCTGGCCCGCAAGCGCCTCTGGTGGGGCAGCACCGCCAGAGCGCCATGGGATGCTGACCCGGTCACGGTGCCGATGGTGAAGGGCACCTTGGCGTTTGTGAATGGCTGGCTGAAGAAGTCGGTCGACGAGGCGGGTCGTGAAGGCAATGTCACCGATGCCATCAAGGAAGAGCTCACCTATCTCGCGG
>JAIEQQ010000421.1 GCA_019747615.1 Phycisphaerales bacterium | reverse complement strand
ACCGCGTGCGGAGAGCCTCAGTTGCTCCGACGCCTGACGCAGCAGCGCAAGTCCAGCGGCATCGGGCTCGGCGATTTCTTCGAGCAACTGGCCGTTGCAATCGGCGTTGGTACGCACACCGCGCGCGTTGAGCGCACTGAAGCGTTCGCGCTGGAGCGAGCGGGCCGCCATGACGCGGGCGCGTACCTCGCCGCTGCCTTCTGCTGGGGCCGGCAGACAGAGATCGGCGGCGGAAACCGCGGGTACCTCGATTTGTAGATCGATCCGGTCGAGTAGTGGACCAGAGACGCGAGATTGGTAGTCGTCGGCGCAGCGCGGGCCGCGCTTGCAGGCGAGGCCCGGTCCGCCGCCCCCGCACTTGCACGGGTTCATCGCTGCGATCAGCTGGATGCGCGAGGGATAGGCGATGCGGTGATTGGCGCGCGCGATGACCATCTCGCCGGCCTCCAGCGGCTGGCGTAGCGCGTCGAGCACATTCGGCTGGAACTCAGGCAACTCGTCGAGGAACAGCACGCCCAGGTGTGCAAGGGACACTTCGCCCGGACGTGGCCGTGAACCGCCGCCGACGAGGGCCGCCATGCTGGCCGAGTGATGTGGCGCACGAAACGGCCGCTCGGTCGCGAGCTTGCCGCCCATCAATTCGCCGGCGAGCGAATGCACCATCGAAACTTCGAGCATCTCTTCCGGCGTGAGAGGCGGCAGGATCGACGGCAGCCGCGCGGCGAGCATGGATTTGCCCGAGCCGGGCGGGCCGATCATCATGAGGTTGTGGCCGCCGGCGGCTGCCACTTCGAGCACGCGCTTGGCGGTTTCCTGGCCTTTGACGTCGCGAAGATCGAGCAGGCTAGCGGTAGTGCGCTCCAGATTGGGTTCCGGCCGCCTGAGCGTTTGCAGGCCCTTGAAGTGGTTGACCAGGGATAAGAGGTGGGGTGCGGCGAGGATCGGCATGGTCTCGCTCGCCCAGGCGGCCTCGGCACCTCCCGCGGCCGGGCAGATCAGCCCCTTGCCGAGTGCGTTGGCCCCAATGGCGGCCGGCAGACAGCCCGGGACCGCGCGGATCGAGCCGTCGAGCGCGAGTTCACCGATCGCCGCATAGTCCGAGATGGCTTCCGGCGAGATCGCCTCCATCGCCGCCATCAAGGCCAGCGCGATGGCGAGGTCGAAGTGGCTGCCTTCCTTGGGCAAATCGGCGGGCGCGAGGTTCACGGTCAGATGCTTGTAGGGTAGTCCCAGTCCCACGGCGTGCAGCGCGTTCCGCACCCGCTCACGGCTCTCGGCCACGGCCTTGTCCGGCAGCCCGACAATGGCAAAGGCCTGTGCACCGGGCGTGATGCGGACCTGCACTTCGATCGGGCGCGCCTCGATGCCGACGAAGGCGAGCGTTGACATTTGCGCGTACATGGCACTCGGTCCTCTGCCGAATGTCGCCCCGAAATCATCGATCGAGCGACTGCGTCAGACTAAGCCCGTTGCCGGAAGATCGTCAAGAACAAAAAAAGAACATCTATAGCGACTACCGATCGAGTACCCGATTTTCGATCGCGTCCCAGATCATCGCCGCGATGTCGTTGCCACCGAACTCTTTGACTTGGCGGATGCCCGTTGGCGACGTGACGTTGATCTCGGTGAGGTATGGCCCGATCACGTCGATGCCGGTAAAGATGAGCCCACGGCGTTTCAACTCCGGGCCGAGGCGATCGCAGATCTCGCGCTCGCGGGCGGTGAGTTCGGTTTTGGCCGCGGTGCCCCCGACGTGAAGGTTCGAGCGGGTCTCGCCTTCCGCCGGCACGCGGTTGATGGCGCCCGCCACCACGCCGTCAACCAGAATGATCCGCTTGTCGCCAGCCCGCACTTCGGGGCGGTACTCCTGCACCATGAACGGCTCGCGGAACACGGTCTGGAACAGCTCGACCAGGGACGCGAGGTTGGTGTCGTCGG
>JAIEQQ010000154.1 GCA_019747615.1 Phycisphaerales bacterium | reverse complement strand
ATCCAGCGTCATTGCCGTCATTGCCGTCAGCGCGGGTGATCGCGCTGGCACCTGCAGGATCGACGAACCGAGCTTGATGCGCGTGGTTTGCCCCCCCAGCCAAGCGAGTCGCGTCACCGCGTCGACGCCATACGATTCGCCGCACCAGGTCGAATCGAATCCGAGCCGCTCCGCTTCGCGAACCAGGGCAATGAGGGCGGGGCCATCGGCCCCGGCAGTGGTTAAGCCCAGACGTAGACTCATGCTGTTCCTCCTATGATTCGGATCAGATCGCCGCTTCTCGTCGTCCACTTACCCACTGCCGGCTGCTTTCCGGGCAATGGGTAGGGATTCGCTTCGGTTATCCGGCGGGCACGGCAAACACCGCGTCGGTCTCTGGTATCTGTGGGATGAAGCCCTGCGTCTGCAAGTGATGCGCGAGGCGGTCGATCACCATGCGATTCGACGGAGTCAATCCATACGGCAGCGGATCTCCGCCGAAACGCTGCAACATCTTCGCCCAGTAAACCTTCCCCCACGGCACCATCGTCGCGCCGAGCTGCCGCTGGTAGGCTCTTTCCTTCGCGCCGGCATACGCGCTGCAGACAGCCGTGACGAGGCCTCGATGGCGCTCGAGCACATCGTTGCGAATCACCACGCAGTGGTGGATGGGGTAGATGGAAGTGCGCGCGAAGTACGCTTCCTCCTCCCGTTGCGCATCGTCGACGAGCGGTCTCAGCCGCCTTTCTCCGGCCGGTAGTGCCGAGTCCCTGAGCGACATGCCGAGGAACGCGTCGATGGCGCCGTCGCACAGCAACCCCTCCAGGTCGTGCGTCGTGGCCTCCACCCGCGCCCCGGCAGGAAACGGAAAGCGCTGCTTCGCGCGCGTGACCCAGGTGATCTCTCTGTGACCGACGCCGTACTCGTCCTCGAGCAGACCGCGGAACCAGACGGCCGCCGTCATCGAGTAGTCCTCCACGCCTACGCGCTTGCCGGCGAGCTGCGACAGGCTCACGAGATCGGAATCCAGACGCACGGCCGCGAGCGAATGCCGGAAGGCGCGGTACGGGAAGACGGGAACGGCCGTCAGCCAGTCTTGCCCCGTCGCCCGAAGCGTCAGGTAGTTCGCGAGGGAAAACTCGCAGATCTCGTAGCACCGGCTCTCCAGCATCCTGGCAAAAAGCCCGTGCATACCTGGTGCTTCGTACCCAAGCCGTACGCCGGCGTAAACCCCGGCAATGCCGAGCGTATGCTCGTAATCACCGCCGCGGATGGTGAACTCGGGCTCGCTCCTGGAGATGTCGGACATGTGCGCGCTTCGGGAATGGTCGGAAACCATGTTACGCGTGATTGCGCGCTCGTGACATGGTAGCGGCGATCATGGGCTCATCGCCTATAACCCATGGGTCCGGATCCTTCTCCATGCTGCTCTTGTCGGTATCTACGCGAGCCATTGACGCCGCCCCATTACTGGACAAGGATAGAGGCATCGCGTTGGTGGCCAATTCGCGTTTGACTGTAGTTCGCGCTGGCGCCTTTTCTGTGAGGAGGGGTACATGTCCGATCGCAACGTGGTCTCGGCCGATTCCCATGTGATCGAGCCGCCGCACATGTGGCGCGAGTACATGGACCCAAAGATGCGCGATCAAGCACCGCATCTCGAACATGGTCCGGAAAACGACTTCTACGTCATCAAGGATCTGAAGCCGATGGATGTCACTGTGCTATCGAGCGCGGGCACACCGTCCGAAGACCTGTCGACCTGGCGGCGATGGGACGCGCCGGGCCGCCTCGAGGGCGGCTGGGACCCGATAGCGCGAAAGCGAGACGCGATGGCGGATGGCGTCGACGCGGAAGTGTTGTACGCAACGATCTGCATGAAGATCCTGCCGCTGAAGGATATGCAGTACAAGCACGCCTGCTTCAAAGCGTACAACCGCTGGCTCGCGGATTTTTGC
>JAIEQQ010000674.1 GCA_019747615.1 Phycisphaerales bacterium | reverse complement strand
CCCTGCACCGAGAAGATCCGCTCGATCACCACGCTGCCCGAGAGCATCGCGGGGAAGATGCTCGCGAACATCGTGATGAGCGGCAGCAGGCTGTTCCGCAGCACGTGCTGCACGACGATCGATCGATCGGCAACGCCCTTGGCCTTGGCGGTGCGAACGAAGTCGGCGCTGAAGTTCTCAAGCATCGCGGCGCGGGTCTGCTTTGCGAGCACCGCGAAGCCGCCGTAGACCAGGCAGAGCACCGGCAGGGCGGCGTGCCAGAACATGTCCAGCAGGTAGCCGCGCTGCCAGAGGCCGTCGGCGTCAAAGCTGGGCAGAAACCGCATGACGTCCGAGGTGTTGTCGTGAAGGCCCGCGACGGGGAACCACCCGAGATAGCGGTTGTCCGCGAGGTAGCCGATCGCCAGCACGCCGGCCCACACCGTCGGCACCGACCAGAGCGCGACGACGACGCTGCCGATCAGCACATCGGGCCACTGGGCTTTGCGGATCGCCGAGAGCATGCCGCAGGGGATGGCGATGATGTAAATCAGCGGCAGCGCGATGAGGTTCAGCGTGAGCGTGACGGGCAGGGCCCGCGAGATCATGTCGCTAACGCGTTGCCCGCTGGAGAAACTCTGGCCCAGATCGGGCGAGCCCAGACCAATGACGCCCGGGATGATCGGCACGCCGGCTCGCTCGAAGAGATCGGCGTTGAGCACCGCCCGCAGGGAGTCGCGAGATTTCTGGGCTTTGGCGTACAGCTCGATGAGCGACTCGGCGTGCGGCCTGAGCGTCGCAAACGCCGGCGACGACTTGTCCGGCGTCAGCTCCGCCAGTGCGTCAACATCGGCGTTGTCTTTGTAGTCCACCAGGTCGGCGCGATCGATCGCCTCGGCATATTGCCCGAGCTGGCGGATGAACTGCGCGCGAGCGCCGACATACTCCAGTCGGGCCTTGGCGTAGTTCTGCGAGGCCTCGCGGTACACGCGATCGCGTTTCTCGACGGGGTCATCCCGCGTCACGCGGCGCGACTCTTCGATCACTGGCGACGGATTCGGCTCTGCGATCGAGCCGGCGAACCACGACCACACCGGCGGCTCCTTCAGCGCCCGCGGCCCGCTGACAATCTCACCATCGGGCAGGCGCGTGTCCCGCGCGCCAAACTTCACCGGGCTGATGCGCCCGAGCCAGCGCAGATACTGCACCGGCGCGATGTCATCCAGGCCGTAGCGGTCTTCGAGGTATGCCTCGGCCTCGGCGCGAGCGGCGCCGCCGCCGGCATCAACGGTGCCGCCGCTGGCGCGAAGAGCGGCACCGATGCCACCGGGCGCCAGCGCCACGAGCATGAAGATCAAGAACGTGATCCCGATCACCGTCGGGATCATCATCAGCAGGCGTCGCAGAATGTAAATGCCCATGCTGCGCTCCAACGCTCGGTCGCACATCGTGACCAGCGGACACGGACCACGCCGGCGCATCACGCCGGCGCGGCAAGATCGGATCGATCACGGCTGCTTGACTTCGCCACCGCCGATGAGGAAGAACTCAGGGACTTTGACGCCGCTGTTGTAGGTTTGGAAGTTTCCGACGCGCCGGCTCACCAGACGGAGCCAGGGCAGCTCCGCGATCGGCGTGTAGGGCTGATCCTCGTGCCACGCGCGATGGAACTGATGCCAGCCGGCGAACCGCTTGGTGTCGTCGAGGATGATCTGCGTGGACTTGATCAGCCCGTCGGCCTTCTCGTTGCGCCACTGGGCGAAGTTGTCGCCGGTGCCCTCGATCGACGCGATCGACCAGAGCTGCGTGGGGTTCGGCTCCGGAACGCTGGCGGACCACGCGAACGTGATCGCATCAAAGTCTCGCCGGTCCAGGCGGCTCTGCGTCAGCGACCAATCGATCGGGTCCAGCTCGCAGATGATGCCGAACTTCGCGCACTGGTCCTTGACATACGTCAC
>JAIEQQ010000024.1 GCA_019747615.1 Phycisphaerales bacterium | reverse complement strand
GTCCGGAGCGGCTACGGCGCCTCGGTCGCCGCCGCCGGATCCACCAATGCCCACTTCATCGCGAACGATCTCCTCGACGCGGCCCGCTTCCTCGGCCGCCGCGTGACGAAAGCTACCATCTCATGCTGACTCCTCATCAAGCCCTCGAAAAGATTCAACTTCACTTGGCCGAATCGGCCGCCGTCAAACACCGCATCGCCGAAACCATGGGACCCGACATCCTGCGCGCGGCCCTGTTGCTGGCCGAGAGTCTCGGGGCGGGTCACAAGCTGCTGCTTTGTGGAAACGGCGGGAGCGCCGCCGACTGTCAGCACATGGCCGCCGAACTCGTCAGCAAGATGTCGCGCGACCTCGAGCGGCCCGGTCTGCCCGTGCTCGCGCTCACCACCGATTGCTCATTTCTCACCGCCTACGCCAATGACTATGGCTACGAAGGGGTTTTCGCCCGCCAGATTACCGCCTTCGGCCGGCCCGGCGACGTGCTGCTCGGAATCAGCACCAGCGGCAACTCGCGGAACGTGATCGAGGGCGTCCAGGTGGCGCGCGCCCAGGGCATGAAGGTAGTTACTCTGACCGGCGCCGGTGGAGCCATGCCCGCCCTCGCCGATGTCGCGCTCTGCGTCCCCTCCACCGATACGCAGTACATCCAGGAAGCGCACCTCGCCCTCGAACATCTGCTGTGCTTCATCGTCGAGCACACCCTGTTTTCTCGCCCATCGTAAGCGATCCCACACCCGGTAATCCCCTTAGCCGAACTTTGGCGTTCTTAGCACCGCCTAGGGCAATTGGAGAAAAAAATGGGGATTCGCCTTACGCCCTTTCCGGGAGCGGAAACAGGCGATCCCGCCCCGGCGGATGATCTCAACTACCTGATTTCAATCTATTTACCTATCCTCTGTCTGGTACTACTGGTCCTCACCTGTGCATTGGCAGGGAAAGTGCTTCCCAACGTGGAAACTCCCCCACGGAATTTGTGTGTCCGGCCGTTGTTCGCCTTTGGAACGGCGCCGCGATGAAAGAAATGGGAACAAGAATGACCGCGATGAAGAAACTTTTGGCACTTTTTGCGCTACTTTGCGCTGCCGCCTCACTCCAGGCTGCGAATCCAGTCCTGATTGTCACGAGCACGACCAATCCTTACACGTCCTACTACGCAGAGATCCTTCGGACCGAAGGCTTGAACGCATTTGATACCGCGGACCTGACTACCGTGTCCGCGACCACGTTGAACGCCTACGACGTCGTGATTCTCGGTCAGATCACGCTCACCACCACGCAAGCCGACATGTTCACGACTTGGGTCAATAATGGCGGCAATCTCATCGCGATGCGTCCGGACAAGAAGCTGGCCTCCTTGCTCGGCTTGGTGGACGCCAACGCGACGCTCTCGGATCGTTATCTTCTCGTCAACACCAGCAGCGCGCCCGGCGCTGGCATCGTCGCCCAAACCATTCAGTATCACAGCACCGCGGATCTCTACACCCTCTCGGGCGCCTCCACCGTCGCGACCCTCTACAGCACCGCCACCATTCCCACCAGCAACCCTGCCATCTCCCTGCGGACGGGCATCGGCACAGGTGCCGGCCGGGCTGTCGCGTTTGCCTACGATCTGGCGCGCTCCATCGTCTTGACCCGGCAAGGCAACCCCGCCTGGGCCGGTCAGGCCCGCATCAATCAGGGTGGTCCCGTGCGATCGCCGGACATGTTTTTCGGTCCGGCCAACTTCGACCCCCAGCCCGATTGGGTCGACTTAACCAAAGTCGCGATCCCGCAGGCCGACGAGCATCAACGCCTGCTCATCAACATCATCCTGAACATCAATCTCAGCAAGAAGCCCTTGCCCCGCTTCTGGTATCTGCCCTTCGGCAAGAAGGCGGCGCTGCTGATGTCCGGCGATGACCACGCCAACGGCGCTACGGTAGCCCGATTCA
>JAIEQQ010000363.1 GCA_019747615.1 Phycisphaerales bacterium | reverse complement strand
CCCGCGGCTGCGGCCGCTCCGGCCCCGGCCGGCGCTGCTCGCTAAGGCGAACGATCGATCGGTCGCGAGAGTGATCGAACTCACGCAAACTCAAACGCGGGCTCTCACGAGCCCGCGTTTTTCGTTGGAAAGGCCGAGGTTTGAGGGCCGAGGGCCGAGTGCATGACCTGAAACGCTCGCTTGGCTCAGCGTTCCCAAGGCCAATCGACTGGCGCGCCCGCAGCCGTCAGCGCGTCGCGAACGTGCGCGATGCCAGCCGGTGAATCATGCACCGCGTGCGGTGATGCGCCGTTGCGCACGCAGAATGATGCCAGCGTGCCGGCGCCCTCGCCGATGGCCCACTCGCTGTGGTGCATGCGCGTGGTGGCGTTGACGATGTGCGAGACGCCGATGGCCTTGCCGGCGCTGAGCAGGTTGGTCAATCGCACGGGAATGAGCGAGCCCATGGGAATGCGATAGGGCGTGCAGGGGACGTAGACGTTGTTGCGGCCGGCGCAGCTTGGGTGGAGGTCGATGGGGTAGTGGCCGATGGCGATGGAGTCGGCGAAGGGGTGGCAGACGCCGTGGGGCGTGGCGGACCAGTTGGGCAGGGACTTTGCGTGCCCGTCGCGGATGCGTTGGTGGGTGCCGATGTGGCCCTCGTGCATCATGACTCGCGCGACAAGGCGCCTCGGCTCGCGGATGTAGACGCTCTTGGCGAAGCCGTCGGCGGTGCCGAGCTCATCGCCTCGGAGGCGCAGGCCGGGATAGCCGCGTGAGGTGGAATCGTGGCGCGGGGCCTCGGTCTGCATCCAGTAGAGCCAGCAGAGGCTCTGCTCGCGTGCGCCTCGCAGGGCTCGCTCGCGCTCGGCGGGCTCAACACCCAGCAGCGGGAGCTGCCAGTAGTCCATCTGCACCATGTTGATGACGGTGATATCCGGGTGTGCGTCTTGCAACGCCGAGGGCCAGATCGAGCGATCGACGATGCGGCGATAGCGCCACATCTCGAGTTGTTCGGCGCTCGGCTCGTCGGGCCAGGGGATCATCGCGAACTCGCGGCGGCCCGCCTCGTTGTGACTCGGCACTGTCCACGAAAACAACGGGCCGGTCCAGGGCGGGGTCATCGGCACGCCCGCGCCCGTCGCGCCGGCGGCTTCAAGCCCGGGCGAATACGCCCGCCACCAGTCGTACATCGCCGGCTTCGGCACCACGTGATCCTCACCCGGGCGATGCTCCAGCGCGAAGCACCATGAGCACGCCTGCTGATCGAGCGGATCGAGTCGTTGTGCCGGGGCGAAGTCGGTGCGGCCGTGGAGTTCGCCGTAGACCTGCGCGTGCTCGGCGCCGATCGCGTGCTCGGCGCGCGAGAGCGGGAGCAGGTCGCCGGTCTCGGTGGCGTCAAGGAAAAGACGCGCCGTGACCGCGACGCACTCGCCGGAGCGCGTGTCGCGCAGCGTGACTGAGCGGATGGAATCGCCGGAGACCTCGGCGGCGACCGGCTCGTGGTGGAGCAAGATCGCGGGCTCGACTCCGGGAAGCGCCGCGGCGTGGGTCTCGCGGATCAGGCGCTGGATCTCGGCGTGCCAACGTGTTGGTTCAGCGCAGCAGCGGCTGACCCAGCCGCCGCCGGGGTTGAACGCGCCGAAGGGCTCGACCTCGCGCTGGCCCGCGCCATCAGCAATCGCAGACTCGCGCACGCGCGACCGCAGGAGCTGGAATGTTCGAGTCCCGCCGACAGTCTCGATCCAAGCGTTCTCATCCGGCGGCACGCCTTGGGTCGTGAGCTGGCCGCCGAGCCAGTCGGTCGGCTCGCTGATCAGACAGCGGACGCCGGCGCGGGTACACGCGAGCATCGCGGCGACGCCGCCGACACCGCCGCCGACAATGAAGACGTCTGTGGCAATCTCGCGCATGTGCGGGGGGACGGGGCGGCAGGGGC
>JAIEQQ010000229.1 GCA_019747615.1 Phycisphaerales bacterium | reverse complement strand
TGCTCGCGCACTACGGCGAGCAGAAGGGCCGGGCGCTGGTCTCCGAGATCGTCGCCAACCTCAAGCCGGTGCTGACCGACGGACGCCTTGCGATGGCGCGCTCGGTGGCGGCGGGCGAGTACGCCTTTGCGCTCAACAATTTCGTCAACCTCACCTTGAATGCAAAGTTGGGCGGTGGCGCGATCGAATATTTTGCGCTCGATCCGGTGCCGCTGTTCTTCGCCCAGGTCGCGGTCAGCGCCAAGGCGCCGAACCCAAACACCGCCCGCCTCGCAGCCAATTTCCTGCTCAGCCGCGAGGCGCAGGTGTTCTACACCAAGTTCGGCCGCCTCCCGACCCGCACCGATGTCCCGACCAATCCGCCGGGCATCGTCGAGGCGCTGAACAGGCAGAAGGTGGTGCGGACCCAGTTCGATCCGGCGGAGGAGAAGCGCCTGCGTCAGACCTTCGACACGCTGTTCAAGAAGCGCTGAGCGCCATTGCGGCGCCGGTTACTGCGCCATTTGCTGCGGTGAGACGGAGAAAATCGCGGCGTGGAAGGTGGCAATGTGCCCCGTTTGTCAATTGTCTGGCGTGGGGTATGCTCGCCCCGGAAGCGAACCAACAGGCAACGAAGCCGACACGGGAGAGGCCATTGACCAATCGTCTTGCAACCGGATTTCGCCTGAGCGGCCTCACCGGGCTGGCCTTCTCGTTCGGCATCGTGTCCGCCGCCGCGCAAGCGCCACAGCGCTCCTGGATCGACCCGACGCTCCTCGCCGCCGCCCAGAAGGAAGGCAACCTGATCGTCTACTCGTCGATGAACGAGCAGGAAGGTCTGCCGCTGTTCAAGATTTTCACGGACGCCACCGGCATCAAGGTGCAATACGTCCGCGCCGCCGACACGCCCCTGATGGGGCGGATGGCGATCGAGTTCCGCACCAAGCAGAAGGCGTGGGACATCGTGCAGACCACCACGATCAACAAGGTCCCGCCGGCGCTGATGGCGCAGATCGACCCGACGGAGGCCAAGGCCATCGCGCGGGAGGCGCGCGATCCGGGCCGGCGCTGGTACGGCGTCTACGCCAATTACAATGCGCCCGCCTACAACACCAAGCTGGTCAAGCGCGAGGAACTACCCAAGACTTACGAGGAGCTCGCCACCCGCAAGCAATGGGCCGGCCGCGTCGCCATCGACGGCACCGACAACGAGTGGCTCAAGGCGATGTTCGATCACTATGGCGAGCAGCGCGCCACGCAGATCATCAAGGACATGGTCGCCAATCTGAAGCCGGTGCTGACCGACGGCCACCTCGCCATGGCGCGCGCGACCGGCGCGGGCGAATATGCGATCTCCCTGAACAACTACGTCAACCTGACGACGAACGTGAAGCTCGCCGGCGGCCCGATCGACTTCTGGGCGATGGATCCGGTCGCGCTGATGATGGGCCAGGTCGGCGTCAGCTCGCTCGCGCCCAATCCGAACGCGGCGCGGCTTGCGGCCAACTTCATGCTCAGCCAGGAGTGCCAGCAGTTCATCGCCAAGTTCGGCCGGCTGCCGACGCGCGACGACGTGAAGGACAATCCGCCTGGCACGGTGGCGACGCTGCGCAAGCAGAAGGTGATCCTTGCGCTGCTCACGCCGGAGGAAGAGAAGGTCTGGCAGAAGAAGTTCGTGGAGCTGTTCAGGCAGCGGTGAGGGGAGTTCCGCCCTCCTCACCATGAGGGCCGATTGAAGGGGGGAGGCCGGCCATGAGTCTGGCACAGCTACGTCTCGAGCCCGGCAGCTCGGCGCTAACGCGCTGGCTCTGGACCCTGCTTGCGCCGCGCAATCTCGCGCTCATCGCCTGCGTCCTGATCGCCGGCTGGCTCGTCTTCGTGCCGCTCGCGGCGCTGTTCTACACCGCCTTCACCGAGGACACCGGCTTCGGCCCCGGC
>JAIEQQ010000399.1 GCA_019747615.1 Phycisphaerales bacterium | reverse complement strand
GACGATCACGGGCGTGGCGCTCGAATCACCGACGAGATCACTCGTCGCGTGCGGCACGGAGTGGGCCAGCGGCGTCGCGTCAAACGTGAACGCGCTGGGGGGGATCTGCACGCTGGTGCCGGAGCCGGGCACTGTCCAGTACGCGATGATCCCGCTGCCGCCGCTGTTCTCGTAGACCCTCGCGACGAACGCGTGCGATCCGGCGGTCAGCGTCACCGTTCCGGTGCGCGTCTGCCAGGCGTGATCGCCGTCGTTGTTCACGATGCGAGCGCCGTTGATCCAGAGGTCGCTGCCATCGTCGGAGGCCGTCGCGAACGTGTAACTGCCGGTTGTTGGCACCGTGATCGTCCCGGTGAAGCGGAGCGCCCAGCGGTTGCCGGGGCCGCCGGTCCAGCGGCGCTGATTGCTCTGGTTGGGCATGTTGACATCGATCGTGGTGCCGACCATGGTCGGCGTCGAGCCCCAGTTGATGTTGTTGAGGCTGCCGGGTCCGCTTGCGAGCGTCCAGCCCTCAACGAGAAGCCCGGGGGAAAGCCCGCTGACGCTGGCAACACTGCGGACGACAGCATTGACGCGGCGCGACGACGCCGCGGCGCTGCGAGAGTTGATCGTGATCGTGGTGTCATTGCCGGCGGTGGCGGCGGTGGTGCTGGCCTGCGCAAAGCCGATCACCGGGTCACTCGCGGCCAGACCATCGTGCGATACACCTCCGATCGTCCCGTCGGCGTCCTCGTCAACATTCGTGTAGATCTCGCGCAGGCTCATCGCCATCGCGCCGTCCGCGGCGTATTGCGCCCGCACCCCCGCCAGCGCCCGCTGCGAGACGTCCGCCTGGCGAGTGCCCGTCAGCAACGCCGCGGCGACCACCACCTGCAGCAACACCAGCGCGAGCAGAATCGAAATCGCCGCCGAACCACGCGCACCGAGCGAACCGCGCACAACACGGGGCGAACGCCCTCGCTGCCGCACGCCCCCCGACGGCTGCGCAGCGGCGCACGGGCTCCGTTTCATGTTCGCGTTCATGTTCATGTTCGCCTCCGTCACGGCCTCGCCCCCGCCATCAGCGACCGGATGAACACCTCGGTACGAAGCGTCTCGTTGATACCCGAGCGGCTCAGCGTCAACGTGATTCGGAATCGCTGGATCGCCGCCGTTCCGGCGCCGCTAACCGGCAGCGCGATCGCCGCCCCGCTCTGATCCAGCGGCACGATCGAGAACGTCGTGACGTTCGCCGCGATCGGCATCGCTGTGGCACCGGCGTCGGAGTAGAGCACCTGCGTGCCATTCAGCGCGAAGGATGAGTTGGTCTCGAACGTGATCGCTCCCGACGAGACACTGGTGATGTTCGGTGCCGCTGGCGTGCTGCCGACCACCGCATTGATGTCCCGCAGCCGGCGCGAGATCACCTCCATCGCGCTGGACGCATCGCCCGAGAGTTGCGAGCCGACGCCGGCGCTGCTGAACGATGTGCTGGCGCGAGCCACAATCGCCGCCGTCACCGAGCCGAGCAGCCCGATGATGACCATCGCGCACACGAGCTCCACGAGCGTGAACGCCAAGGCCCGTCGTCTTCGAGTTGGAGTGCGCATCTGGATCACGGCGTGTAGTCGGTCAGCACGGTGGCGAGGATGAGTGTGCGTGCCCCGCCGATCGGGTCCTGATAGCTGACACTCACCGAGACGGTCCGATAGCCGGTGCCGGCGACGAAGTTCGGCCCTGTGGTGACGATCGACGTCGTCCGCGAGAAGCCGGGGAAGCCGCTGATCGACGCTTCGGCCGGGTAGTTCGCGGGCGTGAGGAAGGCGTAGCCGCGAGTCGTCGAGTGTCGATCGGCCATGACGCTCTCGAGCCGCTCGCTGGCCAGCCAGCGAGCTCGCGTGGCGAGCGTCTGGCTTGCGCGCCGAGAGGCGGCGCTA
>JAIEQQ010000411.1 GCA_019747615.1 Phycisphaerales bacterium | reverse complement strand
CCGTCAGAACACCGTGAAGAGAATCTCGCCGCCGACATTCTGGTCGCGGGCGTCGTGATCGGCCATCACGCCTTTCGGCGTCGACAGCACCGCGATCCCGAGACCGTTGCCGATGCGGGGCAGATTCTTCACGGAGGCGTAGACGCGCCGGCCCGGTTTCGACACGCGCGAGATCTCGCGGATCACCGGCTGGCCGTCAAAATATTTCAACTCGATGTCGAACTCGGTGCGTCCGTTGCCGAGCTCGGTGGCCGAATAGCCGCGGATATAGCCTTCGCTCTTGAGCACCTCGAGCACGCTCGCGCGCAGCTTGGAGCCCGGCGTCGACACCTTGGGCTTGTTGCGCATGGCGGCGTTGCGCAGGCGCGTGATCAGGTCGCCGATCGGATCGTTCAACTGCATGTTCCGATCCTCCTTACCAGCTCGACTTCACGAGGCCGGGGACCAGCCCCTTGGAGCCCAGTTCGCGCAGCGCGATGCGGCTCATCTTGAGCTTGCGGTAGAACGCGCGCGACCGCCCGGTCACCTCGCAGCGGTTGCGGATGCGGGTGGCGGAAGAATTGCGCGGCACCTCGGCGAGCTTCAAGGTCGCGGCGAAGCGCTCTTCCAGCGGAAGATCCTTGTTGCGCGCGATCGCCTTCAGCCGCGCCCGCCGTCCCGCATACTGCTTGGACAGCTTCTCGCGCCGCTTGTTCTTCTCGATCGAACTCTTCTTGGCCATTCAGGTCTCCTGGGTATCCGCGTTTGAGGGCCTTGCGGGCCTCACTGCCGGAACGGGAAATTCAATTGCGCGAGCAGCGCACGGGCTTCCTCGTCGGTCCGCGCCGAGGTGCAGATCACCACATCCATGCCCCAGACCGATTCAGCGCGGTCGTAGTCGATCTCGGGGAAAATGATGTGCTCCTTGATGCCGAGCGCGTAGTTGCCGCGCCCGTCGAAGCTCTTCGGGTTCAGTCCGCGGAAGTCGCGCACGCGCGGCAGCGCGATGTTCACCAGCCGGTCGATGAACTCGTACATGCGCGACTTGCGCAGCGTGACCTTGCAGCCGATCGGCTGGTTCTCACGCAGTTTGTAGGTCGCGATCGCCTTGCGCGACTTGGTGATCACCGCCTTCTGGCCGGCGATCAGCGCCAGGTCGCCGGCCGCGTTCTCGACCTTCTTGCGGTCGGCCACGCCCTCGCCCACGCCCATGTTGAGCACGACCTTGGTGATGGTCGGCACCTGCATGGGGTTCTGATAGCCGAACTGCTCGGTCAGCGCCGCCCGCACCTTCTCGTCGTAGAATTTGCGCAGCCGCGGGGCCACGCGCTCCGACGGGGCGCCGACCTTGCCTTCGGCCGCCTTGGCCTTGGGCGCAGCCTCGGCCTTCGCCTTGGGGGCGGCGTCGGCCTTCTTCGCCGTCTTCTTGTCGCCCTTGGCGGCGTCCGCCTTGGGGGCCTTGTCGGCCTTCTTGGCCGCCGGCTTCTTCTCGCTGTCAGCCATCGATCTCAACTCCGCCGCGCTTGGCAAAGCGCACCTTCTTGTCGCCGATCATCTTGAAGCCCACCCGCGTCGCCTTGCCGTCGGACGGATGCGCGATCGCGAGGTTGGACAGGTGGATCGGCGCCTCCTTGGAGATGATGCCGCCTTCCTGGCTCGCGCTCTGCTTCTGATGACGCTTGACCAAATTCACGCCGCGCACCAGCGCGCGGTTCTCGGCCGGGCGCACCTCGATCACCTCGCCGGTGCGGCCCTTGTCGCGTCCGGTGGTGACTACCACCTTGTCGCCCTTGCGAATCTTCGCCGCCATCACAGCACCTCCGGCGCCAGCGAGATGATCTTCATATGGTTCTTCGCGCGCAGCTCGCGCGGCACCGGTCCGAAGATGCGGGTGCCGATCGGCTCCGCCTGGTTGTTGATCAGCACCGCCG
>JAIEQQ010000032.1 GCA_019747615.1 Phycisphaerales bacterium | reverse complement strand
CCCGGGGCCTTCTTCGTTCTTTTCATGTTCATGTTCATGTTCTTGCTCTTTCACGCTCACGTTGCCCTTCCCCCTCGGTCCTCGGCCCTCAAACCTCGGCCCTCCGCGCCCTATCCCACCCGCACCCGCTCCAGCAATCGCCGGAGCGTGTCCGCCGGCGTGCCCGAGGCGTCGATCACGACGACGCCCGGTGTTGTGGGCGTTGTGCGGTCCAGACCCTGGTCCAGCGTGTCGCGCTCCTTGAGTCGCTCTGCTTCGGTCTCCGGCGTGGAGTGGTTGTCGCCGGCGCGGCGTTGACCACGCACGTCCAGCGGCGCGTCGATGTAGAACCTCGCCGCGCGATGCCCCGAGAGCAGCGTCGTACAGGCGTCGCGGCCCTCCAGCACGATCAGCCGGTTCGCGTGACCCACGATCCACGCGCGGACCAGCGCCGTCACGGTCTCGCGCACGCCGGCGACGCGTGCAACACGCGCGACGAGCGCCGTGTTCTCCGCGCTGAACAGATCACCGATGACCGGCTGCTCGGACAGCATGAGCGTGCCATCGGGCGTGAGCGACAGCGGCATCTTGTGAACCGCGTCCATGACGCCGACCTCGTCGGAGGGGTCGCAGCCATCCAGGAGCAAGGCGATGCCGCGATAGATCGCGCCGCTGTTGAGGCACTCACCGCCCAGCGCGACCGCCAGCGACCGAGCCGCGGTGCTCTTACCCACGCCGGCGGGCCCATCGATGCCCACGAGCGGATCGATCGGTGCCCAGTGGCCTTCGGTGTTCAGGAACTCGAGTTTCAAGTCATGGGCTCCGAGGGGAAATGGCAAATGAGCAAATGGCAAATGAGCAAACGGGAACGGGGAGGGGTGGGGGCGACGGGACGGGCGGCCGGACGGGTGGACGAGGGGAGTCTAACCGCGCATCCGGCGGGCGTATTCCGATCGCCACAGGCCCGGTGCTGAATCCACGGTACACTTGTTCAACGCGAGGCGACGCGGCGCGACACCGACCGGGAGCACAGCATGATTTCCACCGGGCATCACGCGATCATCACCGACGCACAGCAGGATCCGAGGCTCGCGTTCCCGCGCTTGGTTCCGCTCATTGACTACCTTGCCAAGCTGAACGAGCGTGTCGATCTGAACGTGCTCTCGGGGATGCTGCGGACGGTCTCGATTACGCGGGCTGATCTGGAGCCGGTGCTGGTCTTCGGTGCGCGTGGGTATCGGCGGAACGTGGTGGCCGCGACGCCTTGGTTTGAGCTGCTGGCTTTGTGTTGGCGCAGCGGGCACTGCACGCCGATCCACGATCATCGGGGCGTCTCATGCGCTTTCAAGGTCGTCGAAGGAACAGGCACCGAGGTGCGATTCAAGACGACGCCCTCGGGCCTGATCTGTCCCACCGAGAGCGTCGAGATGTCGCCGGGCTACGTCTGTGCCGCCGCCGATGCCGACATTCACCAAGTCGTGAATATGCAGGCTCCGGGCCAGGACTTGATCACGCTGCACTGTTACTCGCCGCGGATCACGAAGATGAACACGTACGCCTATCACAGCAGCGCCGGTGCCGAGTGCAGCGGCGTGTATGGCAACTCACACGCACCGGAGTGCTGAGCGGGCCTGGTGCGTAATGGCGGCGGATGCCGTCAGCGCGTGCTGCCCGTGAGCGGTGGCGGCCACGCCGTACGCCGATGCGTTGTGGTGAGACCGACGGCGGCCGCACGAAGAACATCGGGGACACGAAAACAGTCGGGGGCACGATGATCAGACCATCGCACGCTTGTGCAGAACGCCGCACGCTCTGGATCCCGGTCACGATCGCGGCCGCTCTGGCCATGATCGCGCTGGGCACGCGATCGCCAAGCGCCCTCGCCGCGTTCGCCGAGCCCGCGCCACCGTCAGCGCCCGCTGCGC
>JAIEQQ010000405.1 GCA_019747615.1 Phycisphaerales bacterium | reverse complement strand
GGCACGCTTGACACCGCAACCAGCGCCGCCGTGCGCACCTTCGCCGGCACGATCTACGACGACGCCGATCGCGCGATCAAAACCGTCAACCTCGGAACGAACGTCCCGATCAACTCCGCCGACCCACTCA
The DNA here is from genome assembly GCA_019747615.1 of Phycisphaerales bacterium. The sequence goes on along the minus strand of JAIEQQ010000405.1, from coordinate 1,772 downwards.
GCGAGGTCTTCCGCACCGGCGGCGCCGCCCCCACAGTCTGGCCGCCCGCGCAGATTCCGTCCTACGCGATCGTCGAGCAGTTTGGCTATGACGCCCGCGGCCTGGCCGCGATTCAGATTGATCCGCTGGGTCGAAGGACCCTGTCAAAGTTCGACGACCTCAGTCGCCAGGTGGCGACTGTTGAGAACGCGTCGGTGACGTTCGACACCGGGCAGGACATCACCTGGAACATGGCGGAAGGCCGCTGGGTAGTGAACCCGAACATGCTGTTCTCGACCGCATCGGACGTGAACCGGGTCACGAGCTACGTCTACGACGCCTCCGGCAACGTGCGCCGTCTGGTGGCTCACACACCCGGCGCGACCTCTGGCGAGCAGGTGCAGATCACCGACTACCTATACGGCGTCACGGCAGCGACGACCACGCCCGGTCCGATGGATTCGCTGGTCAGCAGCAATGACATTCTGGCCGAAGTCCGGTACCCCGATGAGTCGACGGGAATCGCCGGACTCACAGACCAGTTTAAGGTCCGCTACGCGTACAACCGTCTCGGCGAACTGCGTGCGACGATCGACCAGAACGGCACGCGCCACGAGTACACCCGTGACGCAGCCGGGCGCGTCACGCTCGACGCCGTCACGGCGTTCGGTGCCAACATCGACAACACCATCAAGTCGATCGCGGTGTCGTACGACGCCGCGGGGCGGCTCAAGGAAGTGCTTTCGGCCACCAACACCGCTGGAACAGCCGCTGATAGCGGCGTCGGCTTCACATACTCACCGCTCTGGCAGGTGACGGGTGTGGTGCAGAATCCCATCGGTGCTGCGTTCACCGCGAGCGGGCAACCCGAGACCAACTCGCGTACCGTTCAGTACAACTACGCGACGCAGGCCTTCGGTACCAACTCAACCCTTGGCGACAACTACTCTCGCGCTGACAGCCTGACGTATCCGAGCGGCGGCACGAACATCGGCTACCGGTACAACACCGGCATCGACACCCGCACCAGCCGTGTGTCGCGGCTGGAGATGGGCTCGCCGATCGGCGACAAGTTCAACCTCGTCCAGTACAGCCGCGCGGGCCAGGATGTCTTCGCGGTCGTGGACTACCAGACGATCGACGTCCAGCTTGACCGAACATGGAGCGCCGGAAGCCGCAACCGCCGATCCAACAACTGGACATATCAGGACGAGGGCGTGTACCCGGGCTTGGACCGTTTCGGCCGTGTCATTCGGCAGTCGTGGCTCGACGGTGCGACGGGCCGCACCGCCGCTGGCTACCGGCCGGCAATTGTCGACCAGACGCACACGTATGACGCCGCGAGCAACCGGCTGAGCAAGCTCGATGGTCGCGAGGGCGCCTCGTGGGCCAAGCGCGATTGGGAGTACAGCTATGACGGCCTGAATCGCCTGACAACCGCGAATCAGGGCGGTCGCAAAGGCGCAACCTGGACGCCCTCCTCCGGCGGCCAGAAATGGGCGCTGGACATGCTGGGGAACTGGACGAGCCAACGCACAGACCTGACGGGCAACGGGGTCTTCACCGATGCACTCGATCTCCTGGACCAGCGCACCCACAACCAAGCCAACGAGCTCTCGACGCGTGCGATCAAGAAGGGCGACGGCAGCGCCACCACCGCGACGCTGCCATTTGCCTACGACGCCGCGGGCCAGATGCGGGACGAGCAGCGGCTGAGCGACGCGCGTCGCTACACGCACGACGCTTGGGGCCGGTTGGTGAAGGTCGAGAAGGTGGACACCGCCACACAGGCC
>JAIEQQ010000283.1 GCA_019747615.1 Phycisphaerales bacterium | reverse complement strand
CCGGTCGCCGGGCCGCGCGGGGCGGTGGGGGCAGCGGCGACGGGCGCCGGAGCGGGTGCGGCAGGCGGGGTGGAGGTAGCCGTTGCGGCGGCGACGGGTGCGACAGGAGCGGCCGGAGCGACAGGTGCGACGGGCTTTGCGGGGGCGGTCGCGGCTGCCGGCGCTGCGGGGGCGACGCGGACGGGTTCGGCCTTCGCTTCGGGCATGCCCGTGGCGGCGTTGTCAGCGGTGAGGCCGCTGAGCGATGCGGGCGTCTTTTCGGCGGTCCGTTTGCCGCTGGGGGCGGGGTTCTCAGTGCGAACGCTCGCGGGGGCGTTTCCTTCATTCATCGCGGCGGCGGGTGCGGGCTTGTCAGCGGTGGTGGTGGAGGTCGATGTGGTGGTCGTCGTGGTCGTGGTCGAAGTCGTCGTGGTGGTGGTGGTGGAATCCGGTGGCAGATCAACGCCGCCGGCGGCCAAGAGATCTGAGAGGCCGCCAAGGGCGTTGAAGGCCTGGGTGCCGCTGGCGAGCTCTGTGCCCGAGAGGCCCGCGGGCATCCACGCGCCGGCGGTGAGCACGCGGATCGCGTCCGCTTCGGTCACGGGCCCGCCGGATTTCGCAGCCGCCGACACGACCATCGTGGCGACCTCGCCGGTGGTGGCGGCCTGAAGGGCGGGCTTGTTGAAGTCGGCGTTGAGGATGCCCAGTTCCTTGCCCATCTCGACGCGGCGGGCATAGCCCTGCTCGCCGGCGGGGGCGACGCCCTTCTTGACCAGCAGCACGCCGGTGAGCACGTCGTCCTGGCAGACGCGGGCGCGTTCGTTCAGGCGATCAAAGAAGTCCAGGAGCTGGCCAGCCCCTGCATCCTGCTGACGCGCGAGCACTTCCTCGCCGACGGAGGACTCGACCATCGGCGCTCGCGATTGGCATGCGCCCAGCGACAAGAGGCTCCCACACACCAGCACCATTGCCAGCCGCTTTGATGATCCACCCAGGCTCGACTTCATGCGCGTGTCCTCAATAAGAGTGCAGTTGATCCCGATTGCGGCATGGGCTCGATGACCCCGATAGCCGCACAGCCCACAGCGTACCACATCGCGCTGACCTTCGGCGAGCGGCGAGATGATCGTGGACACTTGCGGGCCGGGCGCGGCGTGATCGGCGGCGATGCGAGTGCTGGCGCGGCCGCGCTTTACCCAGCCCCGGGGGGAAGCGGGGCAGGTTCGGGCGTGGTTGTCGCGAGGAGCGAAATGGCGTAGACTGGCAAGGTCAGAAGCCTGTCTGGCTTCGGTTCTCGCGTCCTTCATTTTTCCTCTGAAGGGTTTGCACGATGAAGGTCGCGGCGATTCTCACGTCACGCGTCATGGACTCTGTGTGTCGCCTGCCCGGGGTGCCGACTCACGACTGGTGTGATCGGGCCGCAAGCGGAGTGGGCCGGATCCACCATCCCGCAGCGGTGCTGTGCGCACTGGGGCGATTAGACCCGCGCGGATTCGTGACGAATATCGAGCTCGTCGGAGCCGCGGCGTCTGATCAGCGCCAGGGCGTGGCATCGCCGACGAGCGACGCGGTGGTGCGGGCGAGCGCCTTGCCCGGCAAGACAAGTGATCAGGCGGCGTGGCAGTCGATCGCTTCTGAAGCGAATCTGAACCACGCCAAGAGCAATCTGATTCGGGGCGAGTGGCTGGGCTGGAACATCGGCTCGCTGAACGAGGACCTCTGGTTTGTGAGCACGGCGCGTGAGCAGGGCTTGATGCCAGGTCGCGGGCCGAGCCTCTTGAACAAGCGTTGGGAGTGGCTGAACCCTGTGGATGTTCTGCTGGGGGCGGTGATGGTGCCGGGCGATAGCGCCGGGCGCATGTTCATCATCGAGCTGGCGACGAACGACCCGAACATGCGCGAGAGCGCTCGCGAGCAGGTT
>JAIEQQ010000406.1 GCA_019747615.1 Phycisphaerales bacterium | reverse complement strand
CGCCAGCGGCAAGCATGTCGTCGTCATCGGCGGCGGCGACACGGGATCGGACTGCATCGGCACGTCGGTGCGCCAGGGCGCGCTGTCGGTGACGCAGCTTGAAATCATGCCCAAGCCTCCCGAGAAGGAGAACAAACTCCTCACTTGGCCGGAATGGCCGCTGAAGATGCGCACGTCGTCCTCCCACCAGGAAGGCGCCGAGCGCGAGTTCGCGGTCAACACGGTCGAGTTCATCGGCCAGGGCCAGGTGAAGCAATTGCGTTGCGTGCGCGTGGACAACAAGTTCCAGCCGATCCCCGGATCCGAGTTCGACATCAAGGCCGATCTCGTGCTGCTGGCCATGGGCTTCGTGGCGCCGATCCACGAGGGCATGATCAACTCGCTCGGCGTCAAGCTCGACCAGCGCGGCAATGTCGCGGCCGACACGATCCAGTACAAGTCGTCGATGGAGAAGGTCTTCGCCTGCGGCGACATGCGCCGCGGCCAGTCGCTCGTCGTGTGGGCGATCCGCGAGGGACGCCAGTGCGCGCGCTCGGTGGACGAGCACCTGATGGGCAAGACGCTCCTGCCGCGGTGAGGACGTTCGCCTGAAGACAAGAGCCGGCCTTGCGGGCCGGCTTTTTTGCTTGATGCGGGCGCGATTTCAGATGGCGCGCTGATTGACTCTCTTTGAGAGTTCGGCGGCGCTTTCCTTCCGCTCTGAATAGCGGTCGACGAGGTAATCTGCGCAGTCACGAGTCAACAGCGTGAACTTCACGAGTTCCTCCATCACATCGACGATCCGGTCGTAAAAGGAAGACGGTTTCATCCGGTCATTCTCATCGAATTCCAGAAACGCCTTCGCCACCGACGACTGGTTGGGGATTGTGATCAGGCGCATCCAGCGGCCGAGGATGCGAAGCTGATTCACGGCGTTGAACGATTGCGATCCGCCGCTGACCTGCATGACGGCGAGCGTTTTCCCCTGCGTGGGGCGGATCGCGCCGAGCGCCAGAGGGATCCAGTCGATCTGAGACTTCATCACGCCGGTCATCGCGCCGTGGCGTTCGGGCGAACACCACACCATTCCCTCGCACCATGTGACGAGTTCCCGAAGCTCGCGGACCTTGGGATGATCCGCGTCCGCGCCGTCGGGCAATGGCAGGCCGGACGGATCGTAGTGACGGGTTTCCGCGCCGAGCCGCCGGAGAATGCGCGCTGCTTCCTCATTGCACAGGCGGCTGAACGAGCGCTTCCTCAGTGACCCGTGCAACAGGAGAATGCGTGGCGGATGTGTGGATCGCGTCGCCGGAGCGAGGGCTTCGACCGAGATCGGATTTAAACAGGTTGCGTCAACGTTGGGCGTGTCGTGCGACTCAGCCAACGCGGCGGCCCTCCGCGTCGATCAGCGGCGAGCCATCCTCCTTGTTGAAGGGACCGGGAGGAAGGCGGTCAAGAAGATTCAGAACCGTCTCGCTTGGGCGGCACAGGCGCACGCCCCTGGGCGTGCACACGATCGGGCGATTGACGAGGATCGGGTGCTCGACCATGGCGGAGAGCAGGGTCTCTTCGTCCACGGCCTCATCGGTCAGGCCGAGCTCGGCGGCCGGGGACTTGCTGACGCGCAGGGCGTCGCGCGGGGTGAGACCGGCGGCTGCGAAGAGCGCCAGCAGCTGCGGACGCGTCCATCCGGTCTTCAGATATTCGACGACGGTCGGGCGGTAACCGGCGGCTTCGATGATCGCCAGCGTGTTGCGCGACGTTCCGCACTCCGGGTTGTGGTGAATAACGATGTTCAAGGCTTTCTCCTGCGGGGCTTCCAGCGTCCAGTCCAGATCATCGAGAACAGATGACAATGCGATGACGCGGCTGGGAATTGCGAAAGAGTCCCGCGAACGAACGGTTCTACGCCTCCAGCGT
>JAIEQQ010000521.1 GCA_019747615.1 Phycisphaerales bacterium | reverse complement strand
GTCGCTGAGCAAGTTGCTGAAGGACAAGGGCCTGACGGTCGCGCCGATCAAGCTCGAAGGTTACCTCAACATCGACGCTGGCACGCTGAACCCCTATCGCCATGGCGAGGTCTTCGTCCTTGACGACGGCACCGAATGCGACATGGACCTTGGCACCTACGAGCGCATGCTCGATCAGGACCTGTCCCGCAAGAACTTCACCACCAGCGGCCGCCTCTACGCCGAGATCCTCGAACGCGAGCGGGAGGGGCACTACCTCGGGCGCGATGTGCAGATGATCCCGCACGTCACTGGCGAAGTAAAACGCAAGATCCGCGAACTGGCCATCGCCGGCGACGGCACGAAGCCCGCCGATGTCGTGTTCATCGAGGTCGGCGGAACGGTCGGCGACTACGAGAACGCGTTCTACATCGAGGCCCTGCGCGAGCTGGCGTTCGAAGAGGGCGAGCACTCGACGTGCTTCGTCGCGCTCACATACGTCGTCAAGCCCGGCGTGCTGGGCGAGCAAAAGAGCAAGCCCGCGCAGCTCGGCCTGAAACGGTTGATGGAAGCCGGCGTGCAGCCGCACATGATCGCCTGCCGAGCGGCGGAGCCGTGTTCACCCACCGTGCTGCAAAAGATCGCCATGTTCAGCAACGTGTCGCTGAAGCGAACGTTCAGCCTGCACGATCGCCAGAGCATCTACACGATCCCCGATGAGATGCGCCGCGACAAGCTTGATCGCGAGATCCTCTCGATCCTCGATCTGCACGACCGCGTCGACGCGGCTCACGAGGACCGCAGCCGCGAGCTCTGGTCGGGCTTCGTCCGCAAGCTCACCGGCAAGCGCACGCGAGAGGTCAGCATCGGCATCACCGGCAAGTACGCCGACCTGCGCGACGCCTACGCCAGCATCGATAAAGCCGTCGAGCATTGCGGCGCGCACCTGCGAACAGACGTCCGCCTGCACTGGATCGATACCACCGCCCTCACCGAAGAGGTCGCCAACCAGCGCCTCGCCGCCGTTGACGCAGTGATCGTGCCCGGCGGCTTCGGCAGCCGTGGAGTTGAAGGCAAGATCGCCTGCGTTCGTCATTGCCGAGAGCGCATGGTTCCCTACCTTGGCATCTGTCTGGGCTTCCAGGTCGCGGTGATCGAGTTCGCCCGCAACGTCCTGGGCATCACCGATGCGACCAGCAGCGAGTTTGATTCGCGCAGCAGCAGCGCGCTGATCAGCGAGCTGCCCGAGCAGAAACGCATTGAGGGCCTCGGCGGCTCGATGCGCCTGGGCGCACAAGACGTCATGATCCGCGAGGGCACGCTGGCGCACTTCCTTTACAGCGGGCGTCTGAGCGTCCGCGAGCGCTTCCGCCATCGCTACGAGGTCGAGCCGGCGTACATCGATCGCCTCGAAGCGGCGGGCCTGATCTTCAGCGGCCGCCACCCGACGCAACCGATCATGCAGATGCTGGAGCTGCCACAGCCCCGCAGCGAGCGCGACACCGGCCCGCGCGACGAGGCCGGTCGCCCGCAGCACCCGTTCTTCATCGCCGGACAGTTCCACCCGGAACTCACCAGCCGCCCGCTGCGCCCGCAGCCGATGTTCATGGGTCTGGTCGCCGCCGCGATCGCGCGGAAGTACAGCACCAGTTCCAGCGGCATCGCCGAGGTGATGGGTGATCCGGTTGTCTCACGCTGGCTGCGCTCGCCCGCTTCCGTCGCGACGCCAGCGGTCACGCCCGGCACAACGCCAGCGCCGTCGAACGCTCGCATCTGAAGTCTCGCATCGCCCTTCCCGCTCCCTCGGTTCCTACCGGGGGAGGTGCCGCGCCTCGCGGCGGAGGGGGCAGTGACCTGCCCCCATTTTCTGTACCAGTCGCTATGAGAGTCGGTGCATCGTACTGACCTCCGGCGTGTTCT
>JAIEQQ010000734.1 GCA_019747615.1 Phycisphaerales bacterium | reverse complement strand
ATCTCGTCGGGCGTGCGGCCTTCGGACAGGCTGAGGCCGGCGGCGACCATCTGTTCGGTGACGTCCTCGACCAGCGCCTTGCGGCTGGGCTGTTGCTGGCGGACGGCGTCGGGGGCGGCTTCGAGCCGGGTCAGCAGGCGGTCGAGCGCCTCGGTATGGCCGAAGCGATTGCGAATGCGCGGGCGCCAGGCATCGGGCATGTCGGCCTGTACGAGAAGCGCTTCGAACAACCCCACGCCACCCAGTCGGATATCGGGGGCAATGCCGAAGATGGAGCAGGCGGCACGGGCGAAGGTCAGCACCTGGTCGAGCGCGATATCGCCATCGGGCTGGGCCAGCAGTTCGATGCCGGCCTGGTCAAACTCGGCGGCGCCGGTGTCGCGCTGGCGAAAGATGGGGCCCATATAGGAAAAGGCCGCCGGCTCGCCGACGCCGTCGGCGATATAGGCTTCGACGATGGGCAGCGTGAAATCGGGCCGCAGGCAATATTCCCGTCCGCTTGCATCCGTGGTCAGCAACAGGCGGCGGCCGAATTCCTCGCCCGCGAGATCGAAATAGGGGTCGGCGGACAGCAGCAGCGGCGGCGTGGCGCGCGTGGCGCCCTGCGCCTCCACCAGGGATTCGAGATTGGCGCGACGGATGGCGGCGCCGGTCATAATGTTGCACCCGTATTGCTCTGCGAGAAGAAAGCCGTCGGCTCCATCGCATCCCTCCCCCTTGAGGGGAGGGACCGAGGGTGGGGGTCCATCAGCGACCCACTGAGCCACCCCCTCCCCGGCCCTCCCCTCAAGGGGGAGGGAGGGCAGGAACCGATGCCTCGCATATAAAGCTGGCCAGAGATCATTGCTCGCTCAGCAGCTTCTTGATGGCGCTGACCAGGTCTTCGCGCCTGATTTCGAACTGGCCGGGCCGCGCGGCCTTCCATTCGGCATTGTCCGATATGGCTGATGCGGCCTGCTTGCCGGCGATCAGGTCCTTGATCTGGAGAATGCCCTGTTCGCGCTCCTGGCTGCCCTCGATGACGACGATGGGCGAATTGCGTTTGTCGGCATAGGCGACCTGCTTGCCGAAATTCTTGGTGTTGCCGAGGAACATTTCGGCACGGATGCCGGCCTGGCGCAGTTCGGAAACCATGGCCTGGTAGCGGGCGGTCTGGTCCTTGTCCATGACAAGGACGACAACGGGGCCAGCCGGTTCGGTGGCGCCGAGATTGCCTGTCAGTTTGAGCGCATTGGCAAGGCGCGAGACGCCGATGGAGAAGCCGGTGGCCGGCACGGGCTCACGGCGGAAGCGGGAGACCAGGCCGTCATAACGGCCACCGCCACCGACCGAGCCGAACACCACATCCTGGCCCTTCTCGTTCCGCACCTTGAAGGTGAGTTCGATCTCGAAGACCGGACCGGTGTAATATTCGAGGCCGCGGACGACGGAGGGGTCGATCTTGATGCGATCACGCCCATACCCCGCAGCGTTGAAGAGCGCCTGCATGGTGTCCAGCTCGGCAAAGCCCTGATTCCAAGTCTCGTTGGACTTCACTGCTTCGTCCAAGGTCTTTCGATCGTCGAACTCTTGATCGGTGTCGCCAGAATAGTACCGTTCATTCAAAACGGTGTCTGTTATCAGGCCCACCTGCGCGGGCGCCAAGCCGGCACCCTTGGTGAAATCACCACTGTCGTCCTTGCGGCCAGCGCCGAGAAGCAATTTGACGCCCTCTGCGCCAAACTTGTCGAGCTTATCGATCGCGCGGAGCACGGTGAGCTTCTGCTCATCTGTGATGACGCCCGCAGCGGCGAGCACACCATCCAACACCTTGCGGTTGTTGACCCGCACTACATACTTCCCCTGAAGCCCCAGCGCATCCATGACGTCGGCCATCATCATGCACATTTCGGC
>JAIEQQ010000368.1 GCA_019747615.1 Phycisphaerales bacterium | reverse complement strand
CAGGCTCTATCGCTGGAACGGCGCGACCTTCGTGCTGGAGACGACAACTCCGCTGACTGGAACACGAACCCTCGCCGGCCTCGCCAGCTTTGACTCCGACGGCGCCGGCCCGCGTGCCCGTGAGATGTATTACCTCGAATCCGACGGCGGGGCCATCTTCCGGGTTCGCAATGGCGTGCGACAGAACGTCGCAAGCACGGTGTCGATCGCGCTCCCAAACCTGACCGAGTATGCCCCTGCCGACGGCTCGGGGCGACTGCTACTTCTCGTCGGACAAGGCTCATTTTCGGCGACCCCGAACTTCCGCGGGATCGCGGGATACAACGGAACGGGCTGGGCCAATCTCGGTGATCCACTCTTTGCCTTCGGCTCAAACAGCACTGCGTTCGTCACCGACGCCGCGGTCCTGGACCCGGACGGTGCTGGCCCACTTGGCCAGACGATTGTCATCACCGGGGCCTTCCGCGTCGGATCGCAGACTGGGCCCGTGGGCCTGGCATACCTGCAAGGCGACCAATGGGTGGCGCTGGGCAGTGCCCTCGGCGGCGTTCCGGTTTTCAGCGGCAGTTTCCGGCTCGTCCCGCTTCCAGCAAATGAGTCTTCTACGACGCTTCCTCGAGCCGTCCTGCTCGGATCGTTCACTTCGGTGAACGGCGTGCCCGCGCGAGGTGCCGCGCAATTGGTGGGACTGAACTGGCAGGAGTCGCCGCTGGCGTCGACGGCCCTTTCGCCCTCGGCACTAAGCGTGGCCTTTGACGCCGACGGTGCCGGCGGCCCGCTGCCGGTTGAAGTCTCGCTTGAGAGATTCCCGACTGTCACCACACTGAGCGAGCACCGGGACATCGTGCTGGCGTCTGACGGCGTGACCCGCCGCGTGCTTCCTGCCACGCTCATCGGCTCCGCGGGCGTCGTACGCGAGCTGCGCGAGTTGCCCGATGATGGGGGAACGACTCGCCTGCACGCCGCCGGCAGCTTCGCGTACGCGGGGTCGAGGCTTGTGGGCTCGGCGGTCAAGCTCGTGGATGGCTCCTGGCAGCCGCTGAGTTCGCCGATTGGCGGGACCACAACGTCAATCACGCGCCATGATTTCGACGGCGCGGGGCCACTGCCCGCCCAGTACGTTCGACTCAGCCGAGAAGGGCCACCGACGACAAACCCGTTCTCGTTTTCCGATGTGTCCGTCCTTGCCGGCCAGGCGTGGACAAAGCTCCAGACGTCAGCAGCGACCGGCGCGCCGGCGACGTTCCTTCGTCTGGACAGCTGGGATCCCGACGGCGATGGCCCCGGAGCGCCCGCACTGCTGGGATCAACACCGAACGTGTCGCAGCCCTCACCGCGTCCGGGCGTGCTCGTCAACGACGTTTGGCGAGTCCTCGGCGTCTTCCCGGTCGAGTTCCCGAACCCGTTCGGATACAGCGAACTGCTCACGTGGGACTCCGATGGCGCGGGGCCGCTCCCTGCGCGGCTCTACATCAACTTCAATGGGCTCTTTCGATTCGAGGGGATTGGGACGGATCCCGCACAGTGGGGCTCGAGCCCATGGACACGCCTGAGCACGGCCTCGGGCCCGGGGGCCGGGCTCACGATCGATCGAGCGATCGGAAACGCGGCCCTCCTCTTCAACGGAACTGACACCCAGTCCTTTCAGATCGCATCAATCGTTCGTCGCTTCGCGATGAACGAGGTGGCCGAAGTGTCATTGGCCGTTGTCGAGCCCAGCGGCGGAAGCTCCGCCGAGAGCCGGCTTTCCACATGGGACTACGACGCCGGCGGCCCGATGAGCCCCACGCCGGTCATCAGTCCTGTCCGCACAGTCAATGCCGACCAATTTAGCCTCGGCACGTCGCCATGGAACTACCGCGCCTCGGTGCTCCGAGACGGACGCTGGTACGG
>JAIEQQ010000346.1 GCA_019747615.1 Phycisphaerales bacterium | reverse complement strand
ACCCCCCACTGTCCCTTGCCGCGACGCGGAGACCACATGACCATCAGCCACCGTCGAGACCAACTCGCCCAGATGCTCCGTGAGAGCATTCAGGGGGTGCTCTCGCGAGGGCTCAGCGATCCGCGCCTCGATGGCGCGATGCTCACGATCACCGAAGTTGATCTCTCGCCCGACTTCGCCAACGCCGCGGTGCGTGTCTCGGTCATCCCGCCCAAGGCCCAGAAGCGTGCGATCGCGGCACTCGTCCACGCCGCGCGCCACATTCGCCACGAAGTCTCCGATCGGCTCGACCTTCGCGCCACGCCCAACTTCAACTTCCAGCTCGACATCAGCACCAAGCGACAGGCCGGAGTCTTCGAGGCCCTGGCAAAGGTTCGAGAGGAGCGCGAGGCGGCGGGGATTCCTGCGCCTGAAAGCGCGCCGGACCCGGCGCGTGTGAAGGCCGATGAGGCCACGCAGCACGAGGGCGACATCGAGGACGACGACAAGCAGGCATCGCCGGAGAAGTCCTCATGACGCTCGCGAGCGATCGCATCAAGACGATGACGACGCTGGTGGAGAAGTTGCGCGCCAAGTACGCCAAGGAGATCGCCCGCGTCTCGACCGCGCGCGACGCGGATGACGCCGCGAACGAGGCACCGGTCGATGGCGACTCGTCGTCCGCGGCGTCGGGCGGCTGTTTCTGTCATCACGACGCGGTGTTGCGGGAGCTCGTGCGATCCTACTTGCTGTGGGAATCGACCACCGCAAAGGCGGATGCCGCGATGCGGCGGATCGATGACGCGGTGGTGGACATCAATGAACTTCGCGTCTGCCTGACCGACGAAGTCGTGAGCATCCTGGGCACCGGGCTCTCTCGTGTCGAAGAGCGCGCGAAGAGGTTGCGGGCGACGCTCCACGATGTTTTCCAGCGAGAGCACTGCCTCCGGCTTTCGCACCTGGCCGATCGCTCGCGCAAGGACGCCCGCCAGTACCTGATGTCGCTCTCGGGCGTGCCTGAGTTTGTCGCGGCGCGCGTGGCGCTGCTGCGCCTTGGCATCCATGCGATGCCGGTCGATGATCGCACGCTGGCGTGCCTAAAGCACGCAAAGGCGGTTGATCCGGACGCCGACGTCGTCACGGCGGCGTCGCACCTGGATCGCGCAGTCAAGTCCGGCGATGGCCCGCTGGCGCACCGCGCAATCCAGGCGTGGGTCGATGACACCAGCGCCGTGGTCGTGCGATCGGGCAAGGCCCCGGCGGCGCGAAAGACCCCTGTCCCCGCGCGAAGCGAGAACAAGACTGCACGCGTGAAAGCTGGCAACGCCAAAGCCGTGCGGAGCGAGAAATCGACCGTACGTCCCTCGCGAGCAAAGAAATCACCGCGCCGAAAGGGCGACGCGGGATGAGGCTGAACACGGAGCGGCGAAGTCTCTTGCAACGAAGCGATGCAAGGGATGCTAGAGGAAGTCGCCCACACCGTCGCAGCAGGCTTGACATGTACTCACGGCCGATCGCGAAACACTAGCGAACGTTTGCTGACGACTGACCGCTGAGAACTGAGAACTGATCGCTGGCGGCTCTGCAGGAGTTGTTCGATGGCCGGGCACAACAAATGGAGCAAGGTCAAGCACCGCAAGGCGGTCGTCGACAAACGCAAGGGCAAGGCCCTGAGCATGTGCTCGCGCGCCATCATCTCTGCGGTGCGCCAGCACGGCAGCGATCCGAACTTCAACCACGCCCTCCGCGCCGCCCTTGACGAAGCCCGCTATCACAACGTCCCCAACGAGAACATCGACCGCGCAATCAAGAAGGGCGCCGGCATGGGCCTCGGCGATGACTACGAACACGTCCGCTACGAGGGCTACGGCCCCGCGGGTGTCGCCGTTGTCGTCGACGCGC
>JAIEQQ010000711.1 GCA_019747615.1 Phycisphaerales bacterium | reverse complement strand
ACGAGCGTCGGCTCGGATCAACCAGATTTTTTCAAAGGGCCCGCATGTGCGGGCCCGTTGTCATTGCGACTGTCGGGCCGGATGTTTGTACGATGGAGCGATGACGATCGCTACTTGATCGGGGGCGCGTGACGGATCTGGCGGTGGGGGGGGTGGGGGTGCGGGGGATGAGGCGGTGCCCGCGATTTTGGGTGAGCGCGCGTGTGTGACGCTGGATCAGAAGGAGGCCAATCGATGGCCGCTGATCGGGCCTGATGATGAGGCGGCGGTGTTGCGTGTGCTGCGCTCGGGGGAGCTCTCAAGCGGGCATTTGCCCAGCGCGATGGGCGGCTATCCGTGCCCGCACCCGGAGGTGCTGGCGCTGGAGTGTGAATGGGCGGAGTATCTGGGGCTGCCGACGATCGATGTCAGCGACCTGATCCCCGCGATGGCGGGCAAGGGCTTCCGCGTTGCGCCGAACGTGCTCTCGCACAACAACGGCACCGCGGCGATCTTGGCCGGGCTTCATGCGATGGACATCGGCCCCGGCGACGAAGTGATCGTGCCCTCGACGACGTGGTGGTCCAGCGTGCTGACGGTGCTGCACGTCGGCGGCGTGCCGGTCTTTGCCGAGGCGGACATGCAGACGCTGGCGCTGGACCCGGCGGATGTTGAGGCGCGGATCACGCCGCGGACGAAGGCGGTGATCGTGACGCACTTGTTCGGCATCCCGGCGAAGATGGACGAGCTGATGGCGGTGTGCAAGCGCCACGGACTGAAGCTCATGGAGGACGCCAGCCACGCGCACGGCGCGACGTATCGCGGCACAAAGCTTGGCTTGCTTGGCGATGTCGCGGTCTTCAGCCTTCAGGCCAACAAGCTGGTGCCCAGCGCCGAGGGCGGTTTGCTGGTGACCAAGGACAGCGATGCGCTGCTGAAGGCGGCGCGATACGGGCAGTATGAGCGGTTGGTGCCGCTGAAGGCGTTTGGCCATCCGTACGGCGAGTTCGCGGCGACAGGGTTCGGGTACAAGTTCCGCATGTCGCCGCTGAGCGCGGCCCTGGCGCGGGCGCAGCTCAAGCACCTTGACGAGCGCAACACGGTGCGCACCGATAACTGCGAGTATCTGAGCCGCCGATTGGCGAAGCTCGGGCTTCAGTGCTTCCTCAGTGGCGATCCGGGGCTCGAGCACTCGCGCCGCGTGTACTTCGAGTTCCTCGTGCGGCACGATGAGGTGAAGTCTGGCGTGCCGACCAAGGCGCTGGTCAAGGCGTTGCAGGCCGAGGGGTGCCAGGTGAGTGCGCCCCGGTACCCGTTGCTGCATCAGCAGCCGGTGTTTACCGAGGGGCATTGGCTGGATCTGGCGCGGCTGCGGCATGATCCGGAGATCAGCGCTCGGGTGTATCGCCCGACGGAGCTGCCTCGGACCACTGCGGGCAACGGGACGATGATCAAGCTGCCGAGCTTCCCGAACGCGAGCCGCGAGCTGCTGGATCAGTACGCTATGGCGTTTGAGAAGGTGATGCGGGAGCCTTCAGCCTTCAGGGGTCAGCCTTCAGCATGAAGGGATGGGCGGGGAGCCTTCAGCGGCCAGCTCGAATTTGAAATTTCAAATCGGTGCTGGCTGCTGGCTGCTGGCTGCTGGCTGACGGCTGACGGCTGACGGCTGAAGGCTGAAGGCTGATTACTTCTTCTTCGGCGCGTCATCGTCGTCATCGTCGAAGTTCAAATCCTTGAGCAAGTCCTTGAGGTCGCCGCCTTCGTCGTCGTCGTCAAAGACGCTGGGCTTGCCGATGGTGGTGGGCGGCTGCTTGCTGCCGGGCGAGGCGCCGGGCTTGGCGGCGCCGGGGCGGGCGTTGCCGATGGGCAGGTCGTCGTCGTCGTCATCTTCGAGGCCGACGG
>JAIEQQ010000680.1 GCA_019747615.1 Phycisphaerales bacterium | reverse complement strand
GATCGTGGTGTCCGATGGTGGCGATAGCGTCGCGGGCTCGGCGTTGTCATCACTGCCGGCGGCGATCAGTGATGTGCTGGTGGTCGGCGTTGGTGACCCGTTCCGGTCCTCGCCGGTCGGGCAATCGATGAGCCGGCAGGATCGCGAATCGCTCAACACGCTGGCGGTGCGTACGCGCGGGCAGTACGTGGACGCGAACTCGCGGCACCTGCCGAGCGATACGCTCAGGTCGCTGCGGATGCTGATGACGGCCGAGCAGGACAAGCTGGCGCTGCGGACGATCGGGCTGATCTGCTGCGGTGTGGGCGGGGTGTTGATCGCGGGTGTGCCGGCGGCGCTGGCGCTGTTTGGGAGTGCTCAGAGCGTGCGAGCGCGCAGGGGGCGCTCGCGCGTGGGCTGGGCGAAGACTGGGAGATCGATGGATGAGTCCGGTGTGATGGCGGCGGCCGGGCCGCGGGCAGAAGTTGTTGCAGCGCGTTGACGATGTCTTTCCGATTGCCGATTGCCGATCCCCGACTCGAGATTGAATCACGATTACGGCCGTGTGAACAGGAGCGCAAGTATGAATACAAAGCGAACGATGATGTGGTGGGCATGGGGTTTGGTGCCGCTGGCGGCGTTGGTGGTTCATGCTGGGCCGGGTCAGGCGCTTTGGACGCGTGATCGGGCCGCGAGCGTGCTGAGCGAGGCGCGGGCTGCGGAGGCGAAGGAGGAGTGGGAGATCGCGGCGGCGAAGTACGCGCAGGCGAGGCAGGCGGTGTCGGCGGATGAGCCGCGGTTGATTGCGGAACTGACGCTGGCTGAGGGGCGGGCGCGGGCGTGGTCGGGAGATCTTCTGGCGGCGGGGGAGCAGCTTGAGACGTTGCTCGCACAACAGGTGAGCGATCCCAAGGCCGATCCGGGCTTGCTGAAACGCGCGCGGGCCGAGCTTGCCTCGACGGCGTACGCGACGGCGTGGGCGCTGCGTGTTGAGGGCGCGACAAGTCAGGAGTGGATGCCCGAGTCGGAGCGTGCGCGTCAGCAGTATCGGTTGCTGGCCGAGGGCGCCGTGGCCAGCGAGGATGTTGATGCGCAGTTGCTGAAGGAGAACCTTGAGGCGGTGATCCGATTCCAGGACATACCCGGCTCAGATCTGAGCGAGATGGACGAGCCCGGGCAATGCAAGAACAGCAAGCCGGGTCTGCGTCAGGGCAAGCGGAGCCAGAGCATGAGCAAGAGCAAGACGCCGGCGCCAAAGGATGCGCGCGACAAGATCAATCAGGGCTCGGGTGAGAATCCGTTTGATCCCAAGGGCTCGTGAGCGAGGGCGCTGAGCGGCGTTTGCGCTCGTGTCGCGGTGTGGCAGGGCGTCCTGCGGTTGTTGGTCAACTGAGCGTGTGCGATTTGTATGATCGAGGGTTGGTGACGCGGGCTTGCTGGCTCGCGTGCGGCGAAGGAGCTTCAAGATGCGATCGATTCTGACCGCGGCGGTGTTGATCTCGGTGTGCGGCTTGGCCAGGCACGTTGCGGCGCAGCCGGGGAGTTTTTCGTTTGCGATGCCGATGATGGGCCGCGCCGTCAACGATGGCACGTTTGAGGAAGATGAATCCGGCCCGGGGTTTGATGAGAGCATGATGCACATGGGGCGGGCAGGCTCGGGTGAGAAGCCGCTGGTGTTCAAAACCGATCTGGGCAAGCGGTTGCAACGCTTGGACCTCACTCGCAATCCGCAGACGATCTTGGCGGCGCGAGTGACGCTTGCGGCGGAGAAGCGCGAGCGGCGCTTGATCGAGGCCGGCGTATTGCCAGACCCCGATGCGCCGAAGCCGGGTGAAAAGGACGGGAAGGACGAGAAGGCGGGCGCGAGCAAGGCTGGCGGCAACGCGACGACAAC
>JAIEQQ010000296.1 GCA_019747615.1 Phycisphaerales bacterium | reverse complement strand
CACCCCGGCACCCACAGCTCCGGCGCCCGCCGCCCCTGCCGCGTCAACCCCGCCCCCGACTGCGCCCGCTGCCCCCGCTCCGCGCGCTCAGCCCGCCCCACGCCCCGCGGCACCGATGACCGCGCCGACCATTCAAGAGCTCACCGCCCAAGCCTTCGCCCGCGTCGCGCTCACCGACCTTCGCGTGAGCCCGGCGCCGACGGCCGAGGACTACCGCATCGCGCTTGCCCTGCTTCGTCAGGCGGTAGCGCTCCAACCGAACGACGCGGAGTTTGTGCGTCTGGCGATCGATGCTTCGGAACCCGCCGGCGATGCCGAAGCCACGCAAGAGCTCCTGCGGACGCTGGTCGCGCTGGACCCGAGCGACACCGTCGCCCAGCTCTCGCTCATCTCCACTCGCATCAGCACCATGCAGGATCTCGCCGCTCGCTCCGCGGCGTATTCAAGCTTCCTCGGCGAGCGCGGCAAATCCCTGGACCCCTCCGTCCGCAGCCGCCTGGCCCTGGACGCAGCGCTGCTACATCGCGAGCGTGGCGATTCGGAGGCGTTCATCACACGACTGACGCAGGCGACACAACTGGACCCGACGAACAAAGACGCCGCGGCTCTGGCCTACGCGTTTTTCAGCGATCGCGTGCAGGATGACGCCGGTCGACTTGAGCTGCTTATCAATCTCTTGATGGCGGATCCGCTGGATCGTCAGACGCACATGGCGATCGCGCGTCTCCTGGCATCGGTCGGCGCCTCGAAGCAGGCCGATCGCTTCTACGCCAACACGATGTCGCTCGAGGACAGCGACGGCGGCCTGACGCTCGAAGTCTCGACCGAGCGATCCGTCGTGCTCTGGGGCCTCAGCGGCGCGACGGCCGCGGTCGCCGAGATGAACAAGACGATCCGCGACACGCGCCGCGACCTCGCTTCAGTCCGTCGCCAGATCACCGATGCCAAGGGCTCGCTCGAAGGCATCCCCGATCCCGACACCGTGCGGCTCGATGTGGATTCAGAGCGCACGCGACTGCTCGCGGCGGCGGCGGCCGAAGACCGCGAAACGGTCAGCGCCTCGGCGATCGATCTCATCAAATCGGTTGACGCGCTTGACGGCTTCATCGCTGACCCGACAACGCTGCCGCGCCGGATGACGAAAGAGCGAGCCGAGTCGCTGCGCGAAGTGTGGCGCGTCGATCTCCCGCTGATGCTGCTGATCGCCGGCGAGAACATCGACGAGGCCAAGAAACGCATCGACAAGCTCACCGAAGCTTCCGCGCCGCCCCTGCCCGCAGCGACGCGCACGCTTTTGGACGGCTGGCTCAAGGTGCGCACCGGGGATCTTGACGGCGCCGCCGTCGCCTTCAACTCGTTGAGTGCCTCCGAAGCGCTGGCCCAGCTCGGCCTCGGTGTCATCAGCAAGCTCAAAAACGATCTGCCCGGCGCAACCGAGCGATGGTCCGGCGTCTGGCGCGGCGCTGCTGGCAGCTATGTCGGCGCGCTCGCCCGCTCGTGGGCACAATCCAGCGGCGGCAAACCCGTGCCCCCCAGCGCCGTCGGCGAGCGGCTTGAGGCCATGGCCTCCGGCGTGCCGGCATGGGTGGACCTCATGCTCACGAACCCGCGCTCGTTCATGGGCCTCACGGCGGATGTCACCTCGCCCTCGGCCGGCGCGCTGGATGCGGCACGCATGAACATCCGCATCCGCAACCTCACCCCCGCGCCGATCCGCCTCGCGCCCGAAGGCCCGGTCTCCTCGCGCTTCCTGCTCGCCCCGAGCGTGCAGATCGGCTCCGCCGGCGAGCGCGGCGTGCCCGAGGTCATCAACGCCGATCGCCGACTCCGCATCATGCCGCGCGAGGACATCACGATGTCCGTTTGG
>JAIEQQ010000137.1 GCA_019747615.1 Phycisphaerales bacterium | reverse complement strand
GTCGCCGTCGCGTGGGACCGCGACGTACCGCTGTGTCGAACGCGCCTGACCCAGCACGCGGCACACGCGACGCTCCGACACCCGCGGCCTGCCCACCACGCGAGGTGCTTCCCTCACGCGCGGCCCGCCCACCACGCCCGTCGCGTTGCAGGACGGTTCCGGCAGTTCCCTGGACGCGTGCTGCTTCTCCTCGTGGGTGCGTACTGCATGGGGCCTGCACGCGACGCCGCTGCGCAGCCGAGTTCGGCCCCTGCACCGGCCGCCTCGCCGACCGCCGCCGTCCCGGCGCCCCTTCAACCTCCCCCGTTTCGCTTCTTCCGCTACGACGAGAACTATTCGTACTTGGCGGACCCGGCGCGGCGAACTCACCCCCTTGACTCCATCAAGTACATCTCGCTCGACGATGACGATGCGTTCGTGCTCTCGTTCGGCGGCGAGTCCCGCTCACGCTACGAGTACTTCTCGGCCCCCGCCTTCGGGCTCAGAGGCCAAGGGCACGACGACTTCTTTCTCCAACGCTTCCTGCTTCACTCGGACCTGCAGCTCGGTAAGCATGAGGGCGTCAACGGGCGTGCGTTCGTCCAACTCCTCTCGGGGTTGGTTACCGGCGATGAGTTCCCCAAGCCCGGCAATCAGGACAACGCGCTGGACGTCCAACAAGCTTTCGGCGAGGTCAGCATCGGGGACACGCGTGCTTCCGCTATGAACTCCGGTGCCACCACGTTCCGACTCCGCGCCGGACGCCAGGAGATGGGCTTCGGCTCCTATCGACTCGTCACCTTGCGAGACGCCACCAACGCTCGCCTCGCCTTCGACGGCGCGCGGATGACGCTCAACGTCGAGCGAGCGTCCTTCGACGCATTTCTCGTGAGGCCCGTCGACAACAAGATCGGCTTGTTCAACGACGGCGAAGATGACAACACGACCTTCTGGGGCCTGTACTCAGCTCTCCCTCTGGCCAGCGATCGAAGTCTTGTGCTCGACCTTTACTACCTTGGCCTCAATCGCGAGAACACGCGCTTTGCCAGCGGCATCGGCGATGAACTCCGCCATTCCATCGGCGCACGCATCTCGGGCAGGGCCGACGGCTGGGACCACGACACCGAGGCCGTCTTCCAGTTTGGCACTTTTGACCGATCGAGCCGTTCCGAGGACATCCTCGCCTGGACCGTCGCAAGCAACACCGGCTACACCTTCGAGAACGCCCCCTGGAAGCCCCGCTTGGGTCTCAAACTCAACGTGGCGAGCGGCGATGACGACCCAAGCGACGGACGCCTCGGGACATTCAACCCGCTCTTCCCGCGAAACAACTACTTCAACGACGCCAACCTCGTCTCCCCGTACAACTTCTTCGACTTCCACCCGACCATCACGGTCGAACCCGCCGAGTCGTTGACAGTGACCGTCGGCTGGGATGCCTTTTTCCGCTTCAGCACAGACGATGCGGTGTTCGCGCCGACCGGGATCGTGATTCCCGCAATGGCATCAGATGAACGATTTGTCGGCAGCGCCCTCACAATCGGTGCGGACTGGGCGATCAACCGGCACTTGACGCTCTCGGCCAGTTACTCCCACTTCTTTCGCGGCCAGGTCGTCAAGGACGCGGGGGGTAGGGACGTGGACTTCTTTGGAGTGTGGCTGACGGCGAAATTCTGAACGATGCACCGCTGAGGCTCCCCCTCGATCGGGCGCAATGAGCGATCTATCGAAGGCATAGGCCACACTTCAGCGCAGGCAGACCGAATCGCAGCAGCCCTGAGTTAATGGCCCTCCGCGACCGTTAACCACGGGGCGAGCCTCCTGCCGACACCCCTTAGGCGAGAGAACTGGTTCGAGACGGTTGCGGATTGGGACACTCAACTCG
>JAIEQQ010000250.1 GCA_019747615.1 Phycisphaerales bacterium | reverse complement strand
ACGCGTGCTCCGGCTTGAGCCGGCGGTGGTGTTCAAGTGACCACGAACGCTCCGCCGGTGCCCGCGATCCGCTGTGTTGGACTGACCAAGTCGTTTGGCAAGGGCGCGATGGAGGTTCGTGCGCTGCGCGGCGTGGACTTCGAGGTTGCGCCCGGGCAACTGGTGATGCTGGTCGGGCCGTCGGGCTGCGGCAAGACCACGCTGGTATCGATCATTTCGGGCGTGCTGGATGCCGACGCCGGGCGCGTTGAGCTCTTTGGAACTGACTGGGCCACGCTGCGGGGCGACGCGAAGACCGGCCGACGCGGGAGCCTTGTCGGCTTTGTGTTCCAGCAGTTCAACCTGCTTGCACCCCTCTCGGCAGTGCAGAATGTCGCGGTACCGCTGGTGATCCGCGGCGTGTCGCAGCGCGAGGCCCTGAAGCGGGCGAGCGATGCGCTCGCGGCGGTGGGGCTCGGTGATCGTTTGAAATCCAGACCCTCGCAGCTCTCCGGTGGGCAGCAGCAGCGCGTCGCGATTGCTCGTGCGCTGGTCGGGAAGCCGCGGCTCTTGGTGTGCGACGAGCCCACGGCGGCGCTGGACGCGCTCACGGGCCAGTCGATCATGGACTTGATCAAGCACGCGTCGCGCTCACTTGATGATGAGGGCCAGGCGCGCTGCGTGCTGGTGGTGACGCACGACAATCGCGTGTTTCACTACGCGGATCGGATCGAGCAGATGGATGACGGGCTGATCAAGGCGCGGGCCGATGACTTTGTGTATCAGGAGCAGCAGCACCATGGGGAGCCGCGCGGGTGAGCGGTGGGGGGTTGGTGGCGCGAGGCAAGAGGCGAGCGGTGCAGGGTTGGGGCGATCGATCCAGGAGCGCGATGATGATCAAGTGGCTGACGATTCTGGTGGCGTGTCTCGGGCTGGGTGTGGCGCTGTACGCCGTTGCCACCGAGGGGCAGGATCGCGTGGCGCCACCGCCACCGGCGGCGCCGCCGAGTGTGAACCCGTTTGCGCGTGGGATCGCGGCGGCAGGTACGGTGGAGGCGGCGTCGCGGAACATCGCCATCGCGCCGCCCGAGGGCGGGCTGGTGGCGGAGGTGTTCGCGCCCGTCGGTGGTTCGGTGAAACGCAGCGATCCGTTGTTCCGGCTGGACACGCGGCTGCTTGAGGCAGAACTGGTCAGGGCGCGGAGCGCGGAGGTCGCGTCGGCGGCGAGGCTGGCGCGGCTGAAGGCGCAGCCGCGGGCGGAGGATGTGCCGGCGCTTGAGGCGGCGGTGGCGCGTGCCACGGCGCAGCTTGCGGATGCGGAGGACCAACTTGCGGACACACGCCGGGCGGCGACGAGCCAGGCGGTGTCGGCGTCAGAGATGTCTCGGCGGAGCTTCGCGGTCGATGTGGCGCGGGCGGAGCTGCGCCAGAATGACGCGAGGTTGAAGCTCGTGCAGGCGGGCGCGTGGGCCCCGGATGTTGCGGTGGCGGAGGCGGAGCTTTCACAGGCGCAGGCGGAGGTGCAATCGATCCAGCTCCGGATCGATCGATTGACGGTGCGGTCGCCGATCGATGGCGTGGTGCTCAAGCGGAATATCGAGCCGGCGCAGTTCGTGTCCACGGCGGCATCGGCGATGGTCGTCGGTGATCTCAGCACGCTGCGCGTGCGGGCACGCGTGGACGAAGAGGATGCTCCGCTTCTGCGCGATCGAGCCCGCGGCGTGGCCCGGGTGCGCGGGGTCGAGAGTGAATCGCTGGAGCTGCGGTGGCTCTGGGTCGAGCCGCTGGCGCAGCCGAAGACGGAACTCACCGGCGCGACGGTTGAGCGCGTGGATACTCGGGTGGTGGAGGTGATGTTCGAGATCACCGGCCGCGCACGG
>JAIEQQ010000641.1 GCA_019747615.1 Phycisphaerales bacterium | reverse complement strand
CTGGACGCCGCGAAGCCGCTGACGGTGTACCAGGCGGTGTGTCAGCGTGCACGAAACGTTGATCAAGAGGGCGAATCGGGCGGTGAGTTTCTCAACTACTTCCTTCGCCTGCCCGAGGGCTTTAAGGCCAACACGACCTGCAACGTGGTCATCATCCTGCACCCCAACGGCAAGGACCGCCAATGGGTGCTCGATCAGCACGACCCCGCGACCTTTCGCACCGCCGACATCCTGATCTCGCTCGAAGGCACCACCCGCGCCGATGACGGCTCGCGCGGCTTCGTCTCGCGTCAGCAAGACATCATCCCCATGCGCGACGCCATCCTTGATGTCACGCGCGCGCTGCCGACCAAACGCGTCATCCTCGTCGGCTTCGGCGAGAGCGGGCTCTTTGCGCTCACGTTCGCCGCGGCGTTCCCGCGCGTGATCGATGGTGTTGTCGTTCACGCCTCGGGCGCGCTCGACCAGACCCCGACGCAGGGCGGCATCCAAGGCCTGCCGCTGGTCTTTGTTCACTCGCCGGCGGACACTTCCCGGCCCTACGCGATCTCCACCGACGCACGCGACTCGTTCGCGAACGACGGTCACCCCACCGTCGCGGTGCGGCGAGCGCCGATGATGACGCGAGAAAGCTCGCCCGAGGCGATCAGCGACGCGATCGACTATGTCATCGGCATGACGACGCCAAAGCCCGAGGATGCGCTCGACGCCGCTCGCCAGTTGCTGCGATCGCGCGCGAATCGCGCCGATCGTGGCGGGCCGGCGTTCGGGCTCGCCCGCGCGATCCTCCGTCGCTTCGAGCAGCCGCTGGAAGAGCTCAAGCCGATGGACCCGCCGCCCGACGCGCCCGAGGGTGCCAAGATGCCCGCGCCGTTTGATCCGCTGCGGCACTTCACCAGCGTCGATCAGAAGTTCAAGGACCAGGCGTTTGATCTCGCAGTTCGCATCGAAGAGCAGGCCCAGCGCCACCTGGCGGCGCTCCGCGCGAGCCTGCGATCACCGGCGGATCTCAAGCTCACCGGCGCTTCGGATTGGATCGGGCACCTGGTCCCCTTCCGCGAGGACTTCCGCGGCGTGTCCTCCGTCGAAGACTTTGCGTTCGACATCGGCTTGGACGAAACCCACGCGCAGCAGCGCGACTCGGCCGATGTCATCAGCGAGGCCTTCGCCGGCGAACAGCCGCCAGAGCAGGCCATGCGCAGCGCCATCGAGCAGCTCCCCTCGGCGTTCCTTGTCGAGGGCTTGCCAGCGAACATGTTCGAGCGCCTGCACGCGTGGAAGAACGAGCCCACCGTGAACAACATCACGCCCGAGCTGCTGCAACGCTTCCGCGTGATCGAGGACTACGAGCGCTCGATCCGAAATGGCCGCGAGGCGTACACCGCTCTGCTCCTGAAGTTCACGCCGCCGTGAGCCGGGTCCACGCTCCCCCGCGTTCTCGGCCCGAGACTCCGTCCGAGAAGCGGGCCGACCGCTACGCTCGATCGGGGCGCACGCCGGCATCGGGTCCGGCGGGGCCGCAAGACCGACTCGTGACACCGCCGATCCGATAGCTCTCTCATGTCCTCCGCTGCTCTCAAAGGCCCTGACGCCAGCGCTATCGACCAACAGGTCGACACGATGCTCACATCGGCGGACGCCACGACGCTCGATCAGCAGGTCGACGCCGCCTTGAGCGATGCCCGAAGCGGGCCGAGCGCCGCGGAGCTGGATTCAACGCTCGCCAAGGCGGCGGAGTCCACGATCGATGATGAGTTTGCCGATCCGGTCGCGCTCGAGCCGGCCCGCCCGGCCACCGCAGCGACCGCCCCCCCCGCTGCCCCCACGCCCGCTGCACCGCCACCGGCTGCGCCCGA
>JAIEQQ010000104.1 GCA_019747615.1 Phycisphaerales bacterium | reverse complement strand
GCCGGTGCTGTTCGACCACGAGGACCTCCCAGCCGACGGCAGCGTGTCGCCCATGGACCGGTGCCTGGACCCATCGTGCTTCGACCGTAAGCACGCGGCGTACCTGACTTCCCGAGAAGCCGCACTTCGCAGCGACCACCCGAATCTCCGATTGGTCCAGGTCGGGTATCAGAAGATCGGCAACGCGACCACGCAGGCCGTGGGCGACCGCGTTACACGCTTGTACCAACTCCGCGTCGTCAAGAAGTCCGACCCTTGTGGAACGCCCATCATGCAGATTGATGGACCCAAGGCGGGCGCATTGCTCCATGCAGACCTGGGAGACAAGACTCAGCGAAACGGCCCCCACGCCAACTCCGCGTCGGCAACGGAGGGCGGACAACCTGGTCGAGGAACGCTGACGCTGGCCGAGCGGGAGGACCGATTGTCCCGGCGCCGACAGGCGTTCGTGGTCAAGCGTGTCGAAGCGATGCTTCGCGAGTTCACGGCGGAAGCCGCCCAGAAAGTCATGGGCGACATGGCGGTTCGTAGTGATGAGGCCGCCCGTTCATTTGACCCGCTGTCGCTCTTGCTTAGTTTTGGCACGACGACGCGGTTCGACCGTTGCCATGACGAGGAAGCGTGGGAGCATTTCCACAAGCGGTGTGCAAACGACCCGACGGACCGGGCCGTGGAAGCACTCATGGAGGTAGTGCAGATTTGGGCACGGCGACTGTCGGGCACGGACCTGAAGACCGCCCGTGCGCAGGCCCGAGACGCTGGCAGTATCGCCGCGATCCTCGCGATCGATCTGGCGGCCATCGAGCTGGAAGCCGAGCGTGAGATTCCAGAACCCTCAAGCTGGAAGGCGCTCCGCGAGCGGCACGCGGTGGCTGAGGCCGAGAAGCCCGATTCGACAGACATGCCCGACGATGCGGCCAGTGGCGACGCGGGTTCGGTGGGCTTGCCCGCACCCGACAATGAGGAGGCCAAGCCGTGCAGTACGCGATCCCGACGAAGTCGCAGGAAGCGAGGCAAGCGGTCGAGATCGCGGTCCTAGCAAGCATGGTGTGCCGCCCGCCGATTCTTCGGGAGCCGCGTAGGTTCTCACAAAGGAAGGTCCTTGGGATGCGACGGGCGGTGCACACGATGCACACATTGCCGATCAGACTGCAAGCATCGCGAGCTGGCCGTATGTCCCGCCATCCCGCCCTTTGGCCGTCCACTCCCCCCAAGTACCACGTCGAAGCTCTTTCCCTTGGGGGGCTCAACTCACTGGGTTGGCAAGAGTGGGGAGGAGGTTCAAGGCGAAGGTATCGCACGGCTCCAGCGGAAGCTGGCAAGTGGTTAGGATTATAGAGTTTGTATGAAGAAGACCAACGGACAACGCGGAGCGAGCATGATCGAGTATGCGTTGCTGGTTGCGCTGGTGGCGTTGATTGCGGTGCCGAGTATTAAGATGTTGGGGAATGAGACACAGTTAAGTTTCGAGAACGCCAGAAATGCAGTCGCGGGTGCCGGCCAAATACAGCCCACCCCAGCCCCCTGCAACGACAAACACCCCAACTGGCCGTTCTGTAGTTAGCGCCGTCGCCCGTAGGCAACAACGACGCCAGAAAGCCCTAAAAGCATAGCAGCCCCAGGTGAGGGAAGAGTGCGAATAAATGTTTGAACTTGTGGATCATCCCATCGCTGAACATACGTGGCGCCCGACGTACCAACGCCAAGTGTCGCGGCTACCATATGTCCGTAAACCCCGTCAGCGCTCCAGACAAATCCTCCCGAGTCCCTTGAAAGCCCCTGTCCATTCAAATTATCTGTCACAGTGGTGCTAAAACGAGTCTGCGCGTAATAAGTTGGATTGAATCCATTCGAT
>JAIEQQ010000705.1 GCA_019747615.1 Phycisphaerales bacterium | reverse complement strand
CCGATCTCGTGGCCGCCGATCGCCGCGAGCACGCCCACCGGATCCGCCGCCCGCGGCTGGTGCCGCTCGAGCGCTAGCGCAATCGCTTCCCGCTTGGGCTTGAGATCAACCAGCCCCGTCCCCGGGCCCACGCACTCCTCCACCGGCCGGTCCGCGAACACCGCGAGCAACGCCGCGGCCGTGGTCGAATTGCCGATCCCCATCTCGCCCACGCCCACCAGATCGAATCGCTCGCGCGCCGAATGCGCCAGCACGCGGCCGCGCTTCAGGATCTCCTCGGCCTTCGCCCGCGTCATCGCGGCCGTGCGCGTGAAGTTGCCCGTGGGCTGGCCGACGCCGCAATCGACGATCACCGGTTCGAGATCGAATTGCCGCGCGAGAACATTGATCGCCGCTCCGCCCCGGCGAAAGTTCTCGACCATCTGCGCCGTCACCTCGCGCGGATACGCGCTGACGCCTTCTTCAGTCACGCCGTGATCGCCGCAGAAAAGATAGATGCCTTTGCGCGGCGGCGGCGGTAGCGATTCTCCCGTGATGCCGCAGTAGCGCGCGACCAGCTGCTCGAGCACGCCCAACGAGCCGCGCGGCTTCGTCAACGAATCCAGCCTCTGCTGCACGCGATCAGATTTCATATTCCCGAATGTCGAGGTACGCCTGACGAAAACCGAGCGGCTTATCGCCGGTCAGAAGATGATGCAGGGCCGCGTTGGTCACCACGTGACCCACCACCGCGATCCGCTCGTGCGGTTGCGCGCGCAGCAGATCGAGACCGCGCGCCACGCGCTCAAGCAAAGCGTCAAAGGACTCTCCGTTCGGCGTCGGCGCGCTCAGCCAGTCGGCCAGCTTCGCCGCCGCGATCTCGGGATCCCGGGCCTCAATCTCCGCCCACGTCAACCCTTCCCAATCGCCAAATCCGATCTCGGCCAGATCCTCGACGATCGTCAAGGGCGCGTCAATGAACGCGGCGGTTTCCCGCGCGCGCCGACGAGGACTCGAGAGCACATGATCCACCCGGACCTCGGCAAGCTTCGCCGCGGCTTCCATTCGGCCGCGCTCGGAAAGCGGCGGATCGAGCGTTCCGATGAACCGGCCCGCCAGCGTGGGCTCCGCATGCCTTAGAAGAAGCAGGCGCATACGATCAGGCAATACATCTCGGTCACTTGATTGAGCGCACCCAGACAGTCTCCGTTGACTCCGCCGAGCCGGCTCGTGAAGTAAGTCCGCGCGCCTGTCGTCAGCGCCGCGGCTCCGGCGATCAACGGTAGGGCATGCACGCCCAGCGGCGCGGTGATCGCCACCGCCAGCGCGATCGCGACGATCACCGCCGGGGTCGTCAGCGAATCCGCCAAGACACGGCCGGAGCCTTCGCCATAGGGCGGCGCGATCCAGGCGAGCGCCACCGGCGCCGTGCGCGACAAGGCAAAAGCGGCGGCAAATGTTTCAAACACCCGCAACTCCATATGTTCGATCGCCTGCCAGCGCACCAGCAATGACATGAGCAGCGCGATGGTCCCGAACACGCCGATGTGCGGGTCCTTCAGGATCGCGTGGATCTTGTCCGGCGTCCGGTGCGCGCGAAACGCGTCGGCGCAATCGGCGATCGCGTCCTCGTGCAAGGCTCCGGTCGCGAGGATCCAGAACAGCAGCACCAGCAAGCCCGCTGCCGGTACCACCGGACGCAACCCGTACAACAAGCCCGCGCCCAGCAATCCGAGAATCGCGGCCACCACCGGATAGAAGATCACCGCCCGCCCCGGCGGACCCGTCTCGCGATGCACGGGAAACACCGTAAGAAACTGGACCGCACCCAACAGCCGGAGCATCATAGCCACACGCTCCGC
>JAIEQQ010000510.1 GCA_019747615.1 Phycisphaerales bacterium | reverse complement strand
CGGTGCCCCGCCCGGCGTCGTGCGATCACCTGATCGTGCTCAACACCGGGCCCGAGGTGCTGACGGGATCAACGCGGATGAAGGCCGGCACCGCGACAAAGCTCGCGCTCAACACGATCAGCACGACGCTCATGGTGCGATCCGGGCGTGTGTATGAGAACCTGATGGTCGACCTGCGAGCAAGCAACGACAAGCTCCGCGACCGCGCCGCGCGGATCATCTCAACGCTGACCGATGCGTCGCGCGATGAGGCACTCGCGCTTTTGGGTCAGTCTGGCGGCGATGCCAAGACGGCGGTCGTCATGCGGCGGCTGAATGTGAGCCGCGATGAAGCAGCGCGGCGGCTGGCGCGCGCGTCCGGTGTGCTGGGCAGTGTGCTTGATCGCGGGACTGCGGGCGGTGGCGCCACCTCGTCAACGCGAACGTCGCCGCCCGCACGTCCGGCAACAAAACGCGGATCATCCACCCGGACGAGCTCGCGTTGACAAGCTCAGCTCCCATCACGACGGACCCGCGCGAGGGCACGCGACTCACGCGTATCGAACGCGTTGCGATCGCGATCGTCATGATCCTTGCCGTCGCCTTCGGCGGCATGGTTCTGCTGCGCTCGGCGTTCCAGAAGCAGCGAAAGACGGATCTGGATGTTTTCACTCGTGCCGCGTGGGCGGCGCGAGAGAACCAGGACATCTACGCAACATACTCCGATCGCTCGTGGAACTACGTCTACCCGAGTTTCTTCGCCATCGTGATGACGCCGCTGGCCGAGCCCCCCACCGCTCGCACCTTTGAGCTGATCGCCGATGAGCGCGATCGCATCGCCCGATCTCACGGCGCGACGCCGGAGGAGATCCGCCTCGATCGCGCCCGCCTCGCCAGCGAGTCGCAGCGCCTCGCCGGCCTCGGGCTGCTGCACGATCCCAGCAGCGGCCGGGGCGGCGCGGGATACCTGCCGTTCTGGGTCAGCGTCAGCATCTGGTACCTGCTCTCGCTGGCGATGATCGCGCTGAGCGCACATTGGATCGCCTCGGCGATTCAAGCCGCGGACTCAGCGCTCAGATCGCTCACCATCTCTCAGCGTGGCTGGTGGATGCTGCGCCTCTGGCCGGTGATCTTCTGCGCACCGCCATTGTTCAACGGTCTCTCTCGCGGGCAGTCCGACGCACTCGTACTCCTCTCGGTCGCGGCGTTCGTTCGACTCGCATCCACAAATCGCGCGTTCGCCAGCGCCATCGCCCTGGCCGTCGCACCGGCGGTGAAGGTGATCCCCGGCTTGCTCGTGCTCTACCCGCTGTGGCGACGCGACGCTCGCTCGCTCGCGGGCCTCGGTGTCGGCGCCGCTTTGACTTTGCTGATCATCCCCGCGATGGTCTTCGGGCCGTCGCTGGCGCTCTCATACAACCTCCGATGGCTCCAGGTCATGGGCCTGCCCGGCCTCGGCCTCGCCGGTGACAACGGCGACTCGTCCCGCAAGTTCGAGCTCTACGGCCTCTCCGGCAGCGACAGCCAGAACTTCCTCACCGTTCTTCACAACATCATCAACATCACCACCACCCACGGCCTGCGCCCCGACGAGCCCGCGCCATGGCTCCCGCCCGTCGTCCTGCTGCTGAGCGCCGGGGCCGTGCTCGCCACGCTCTGGGCCATGGGCTGGCGCCGCGCCGCGCCGGGCGACACTCTGCTGGCCCCGCCTCGCGAGCCAGACCCGCTGCTGGTGCCGAGCGTGGGTGCGCTGCTCTGCGTGATGCTCATGGTCTCGCCGGTCACACACACGCACTTCTTCGGCTTTGCGTTGCCGCTGGTCGCGTGGCTGGTGTCGCTGGGTGTTCGCAAGCACCCGAC
>JAIEQQ010000210.1 GCA_019747615.1 Phycisphaerales bacterium | reverse complement strand
GGCTTGCTCGGCGACGTACGTCGGGGTCACGAAGAAGTTGATGCCCGGGTCGTTGAGGACGTTCGAAGCGGGGAACGCGCGGCGCGACATCGGGACGCTCTGCCACGGGCCCACGCCGGGGCCGCCGGCGTAGGTGCGGTTGTCAGTGTCCAGCACGGTCATCACGCCGTCGTTGTCGGTGCGATACTTGAGCGTGATCGAGCTGGTGGCCGAGGCGTCGTAGACGAACGACCAGACGTAGAAGTCGCCGTTGCTCTTCCACGAGCGGTACTGATACTGCGGGCCGAAGTTTGTTGAGCCGGGGTTCCACGGGTGGCGCTGCGGGGCCCAGATGGTGGGGCCGGTGAGGTCTGAGAGCGGGCCGCTGGCTGGGGCCGCGGCGAGAAGCGGGTCAATCAGCCTCGCGGCGTTGTTGCAGCCGAGCGTCGGCTTCACTTCCATGTCCAGTGCCGTGCCGTAGTACATGTAGCCGGAGTTCAGCGCGCCCATGAAATAGTGCCACGCACGCTCGACGGCGTTGGTGCCGGCGTTCTCTGGGAACACGATGTTCGTCGCGTTCACTGAGTTGCCCTGCGCTGTCCAGATGCGCTCGGCGGTGTCGACGCGGTTCTGCATCGCGGTGATCACCGCCCAGTTGCGGATGTCCTCCGCCCAGCCGTTCTCGATATCGACCCTGCCCTGACTGTTGACCGGCGGCCAGTTCCAGTTGAGGAACTGCGGCGCGCCAAAGTCGCCATCGGCATTGACCCACGCGCCGTCTTCAACCTTTACGAAGTCGTTGGCCGGGACCGGATGGTCGGCGAGATACCTCTGGACCACCGTCGGCACATAGCCGTTGGTGACGGCGGTGTTCACGAAGTTCGGCACCGCCTCCATGTAGTACGAGAAGCCGCCGCCCCAGGCGTTGTCGCCGTCGTGGGCCAGGACGATCAGCATCGGCCGGCTCGGGTCGTTCCGCGTCTGGAGCGTGTTGAAATCGTTGATGCCCATCGGCGAATAGCCGTCGCGCCAGCCGAGCGACTGCGACGCCGGGACGACGATGATCGATGAGACTGCGCCGGTTGCGGGGTCAACATAACGCGCACGGCGTGGCGTAAGCGCGAACGGGAACGCCTCGGCGGGCGAGACGCCGCGGTCGATCGATTGCCGGTTGTAGTTGGCGGTGCCCTGCGCGGGGTTGAGCTGGTCGGCGCGGTTGGGCGGGTCCGTATTGCATCCGCCGGAGCCCTGCACAAACGGGAAGTCGGCGCACGCGCGGCTGATCTTCTCCGCCGACACGATCGACCACTCGACGCCCTCGGCGGCGAGCGCCGGGATCATGCGCTCGCTGAAGGCCATCTCCGACGGAAAGAAGCCCTTGGAGATCGGAACGCTGGTGCCCCAGGTCGGCCCGTACACCGCTTTGTATGCCTGGATCTGCTTGCGCTGCGTGCTCGTTTCCAGCAGAGGCATCAGCGCGTGGTGATACGGGAACAGCACAATGTCCGCGCGCGGCACGACCGGCGCGTTCAGCGTCGTCCACGTCCGCGCATTGCGAAGCGGATTCGCCCACGATGGCGAGTAGCCGAGCTGGTTGGCGTTACCGAGCGACCGGATGTTCTCGATCAGCCCGCCGGAATACGTGATCTGCGCCCCGGCCTCGGTGCGCCCGAGCGAGAAGTTCCAGATCGAGTCGGCCATCCGCGATTGGTACCCCGCGACGCGATCGGGCACCGAGAATATCTCACGCAAGTCGTTGCCGGGGTTCGCGGCGCCGCCGTCCTTGCGTTGGATCGACGTCCACGCGGATTCGTACCGGTCGGCCCCGAAGGCCGCGGGCTGGC
>JAIEQQ010000052.1 GCA_019747615.1 Phycisphaerales bacterium | reverse complement strand
TAGCGCACTGAGCATCGAGCAGCAGCAAGGCGTCGTCGAGGTCTGCCGTCGAGAGTTGCTCACACGCCACGGCGTGTGAACGCTCTGGCGAGCCGACGGACGCTATCGCGGGCGCTTCCGCGGGCGCATGTTCGATCGCGACGCGGCGTATCACAATGGCACCGCGTGGCCATTGCTCACCGGCCCGATGGTCGAGGCGATCCTCCGCGCTGGTCAGTGCTCACCGGCATCGTGCGAGGACGCCGAGCACGCCCTCCGGCCCATGCTCGAGAGCCTTGACACGCAGTGCCTCGGGCAGATCGCCGAAGTCTTCGATGGTGATGATGACCCGCCCATGGTGCAGCAGCCCGGCGGCTGCCCCGCTCAGGCCTGGAGCGTGGCTGAGGCCCTGCGCGGCGCGGTCTTGATCGCGCAGGCGCGGAAGGGGAAGGCGATCTGAGGGGAAGGCACTGGGCACTGGGCACTGGGAATGAGCAATCGGGAATCGGCGAGGCCCGTCGAATCGCTCCGACACGATTGCCGATTGCCGACCCGCACAACCTAATCGCCGGTGCCCGCTCTCGCTCGCACCGGCGAGATTGATCAGAAGATGTATCGCCAACCGAGGCCGAGGGCCACCTGCTGCCTCGCGCGGTTGTTCAGGTGTGTGTAGATGGGGATCTGGGCCATGATCTCGAAGCCCCAGCGCCGGCCCTCGTACATGAGCCCGGGGCTGAAGCGGGCTTCGTAGTCGCCGTTGAGCTCGTAGATCTGGTTGATCTCGGCGGTGACGTACCACGCCCCTTGAGATTCGGGCGTGAACTCCACGGGCGAGATTCGCAGCACGTACGCGAGGTTGAGGTTGAACGCATCGGCGTCGCCCTCGCCGCCGTAGTTCGGTGCGCCGGTGTCGCTGCCGGTGTTGAATGTGTAGTGAGCCTCGGCGTTGAAGCCGTGGCGCCCGGCGACCTGGGTGTAGACGATGCCGACGTGCGGGTCGCTGCTGAAGCGGCCGTCGGTGCGGAAGCGGTTGCCGAGCAGAAGGGCCATCCGCGTCGTGTCGATCCCGCCCGGGTCGTCCTGATAGAAGCGGTACTTGAGCGTCAGGTCCAGCTCATCGAGGTTCGCCGTCGATTCGCTGCCGGTGTTGATGGGCTTGACCTTCGAGAACTCGATCGGCGCGTCCAGCGAGATCGACAGGTCCTTGATGAGGCCGTACTGGATCGAGTTCTTGATTTCGAACTTCTCGGCGCGTTCAAAGCCTTCGCTCTCGCTGAAGCCGAGCTTGTAGTAGTGAAACTGCTGGCGCACGACTGAGACGCCCGGCGAGGGCATGGTCGCCGCGGCGGTGTACATGGCTTCCTGTGCGCTGGCGCTCGGCGCTAGGCCCAGGCACGCCAGCGAGGCGAGAGAAACGAGCGGCGCGACCGCTCGCACAGAGCGAGCACGTGACGCGGGCTGGTGGGGGTTCATGGGAGTTCTCCGAGCGTGTGATTGAGAGAAACGTGAGAGCGCCCGCGGCTTACTTCGCCGCCTCGATCTTGACGAGCGTGAGACCCGCATCGTCGATCGCCTTGCTCAGGCGATCCGGCGTCGGGAGCGGTGACTCGGTGAACGTTGCGTAGACCTTGCCGTTGGCCAGATCGACGCGGATGTCCTTGGTGCCCTTGATGCGTTCGAGCTGCAAATCGACATTGGTGACGCACTGCGGGCAGCCCATGCCGTTGATCCAGAGCGCGATTTTGGGTGACGCGATGGGTGTCGCGCCCTTGGTCGAGGCGATGTCGGTGTCGCTGACGCGATGCTGGATGCCCTCTTCCTTGCTGGCCTTGGCAGAGCCGGCG
>JAIEQQ010000606.1 GCA_019747615.1 Phycisphaerales bacterium | reverse complement strand
CCCATTGGGCCTCGCCGAGCATCGTCTTGGTCTTGTCGGTGATCGGGGCATACGGGCCGCGGCCTTCGATTCGCTGCTCCCGAGGCAGGCGCGTGATCGCATCGCGATTGAATCGCGTGTCGAGCATGATCACCTGGACACGCTGGCCCTGGGGGCCGAAGGTTCGCGCGTGGTAGACGCCGGGTTGTTCACGCATCGCGCTGTCGTCGCCCAGACCCCAGAACTTCAGGAACACCTGCTTGCTCTGCTCGCGGAGCGGGAAGTCCTTGCCGGCGTCGTTGGCACCGTAGTCGTGATCGTCCCAGGTGGCCATCATGGGGCACTGAGACCGAAGCTCGGTGAAGCCGGGAACGGCGGCGAGAGCTGCGTAGGCCTCGTCGATGCGCTCGATCTTTTCCACCGGGCGCATGCCCATCTTGCCGTCCTTCTCCCAGACATCGGCGTAGTGGTTGTCGCCGATCATCAGGAAGAGGTCGGGCTTGGCGCTGATGATCTGGCTCCAGATGGGCTGGGGCTTGCGCTCGCGGGCGCAGGAGCCGAAGGCGATCAGCTGCACGCTTTGCGAGTCGTCACGCGGCGCGGGGGCTGGAGTCGAGGCACGGGCTTGGTCGCTGGGCGCGGGCGAGGCGGCGACGGGAGTCGTCGAAGGAACGCCGAGCGCCTGGGCCCCGATGGCGGCACACGCCAGCGAGACGAACAAGGAAAGGGCGAGAGCCGAACGGATGAACGACATTTGGACGCTCCTTTATCCAGCGACGTTGGGCGGAGGCGAGACTTCGGCGCACGGGCTGTGGGGCCAACGCTATCACTCGCGGGCTGGCCAATCCGCAAAGACTTGGCCAAGGTGCGGCGAGGCGGCGGCACATCGGAGGCTGCGACGCGGGGTGTGGATTCGGGTACCATCCGCCCATGCTCCGATCGCGGAACTTTGGGAACTACGCGCTGCTGGTGACGCTCCTGTCGCTGCTGGCGGTGTTTTTGCTGTACCCGATCCTGCTCACGCTGCGTGGGGCGTTTTATCACGATGTTTCCAGCCGTAGCGGGTTCACCCTCCGGCACATCGCGCTGGTCTTTGAGGACCCCGCGACGTTTCATGGCATCTTGAACTCGCTGAAGATTGCCTGCGGCACGACGGTGCTCGCGATCATCATCGCGGTGCCGCTGGCGGTGCTTTCGACGCGGTTCGCGTTTCCGCTGAAGCGGACGATGAACGCGCTGGTGCTGATCCCGCTGATTTTGCCGCCGTTTGTGGGGGCGATCGGCGTGAAGATGATGCTCGGGCGCGAGGGGGCGCTGAACACGCTGCTGGGCACGGAGTGGGATGTGCTGGGGGATGCGAAGTACTGGGGCGTGGTCATCGTGCAGGCGCTCTCGCTCTATCCCATCATCTATCTCAACGCTTCGGCGGCCCTGGCCAACCTTGATCCGGCGCTGGATGAGGCGGCGCAGAACCTTGGCGCCGGGTTCTTTCGGCGGTTCTTTGGGATCACGCTGCCGCTGATCAGACCGGGGTTGTTTGCCGGCGGCACGATCGTGTTTATCTGGTCGTTTACGGAGCTGGGCACGCCGCTGATCTTCGAGTTCCGCGAGGTGACGCCGGTGCAGATCTTTGAGGGGCTGAAAGAAGTCGAGAGCTCGGCGCGGCCTTACGCGCTCACGCTGGTCATGCTTGTCATGGCGGTGGGGATTTACGCGATCGGCAAGCTGATCTTCGGCGGGCGGGCCCACGCGATGTACGCCAAGGCCTCACGCGGCTCGCAAGACGAGCAGCTCTCCGGCGTCTCGGGCCTTGTGGCCACCGGCGCGATTGCGATCATCATCTG
>JAIEQQ010000484.1 GCA_019747615.1 Phycisphaerales bacterium | reverse complement strand
GCCGCTGTACCGCCGCCTGATGTACGACCCGGCCTATCGGCAGCTGCCTTGGGACCGCGCGCACATGTGGGTGGTGGACGAGCGCCGCGTTTCGTTCGATGACGAGCGCTCCAACTTCCGCCAGCTTGACGACCTGATCGCCCAGCACTCGGGCATTCCTGCAGCGAACGTCCACCCGATGATGGCGATGCAGGACGACGCTGATCGCCAGTACGAAGCTGAGCTGCTGCGCGTGCTGGGTCGTCGTGACAAGGGGCACGACCGCCTCGATTTCGTTGTACTCGGCATGGGCGGCGATGCGCACACCGCCTCGCTCTTCCCGCACTCGCCGGCGCTCTTTGACGCCCCAGATTCCACCAAGCGTCTGGTCCGCATCAACGCCGGGCAGCACGTCACACCCCCCGACCGCGTCACCATGACCTTTGATCTGCTGAACGCCGCGCGATTCGTCGCCATCCTCGTCACCGGAAGCGGCAAACGCGACACCATCGCCCGCGTCAGCGCCGCGTACACCGAAAACGCCGCCAGCGGCAACTTCCCGGTCGAAGAGCTCCCCATCCTCGGCATTCGCCCGCACGCCGGCGAGCTGCGGTGGTATCTGGACCACGACGCCTGCCCGGTGTGAGAAGTGGCAAAGTGGCAAAGTGGCGAAGTGGCAGAGTGCCGATTCGCCCGCGCGAGCGTGATTTCGTAAGAGCGCTCCACCTTCGGCCCCGCCGCCCCCGGCGCGACACTACGCTGCACGTCCCACGCTCACGCGCAGGCTCCCACCCGCAGTCACTCTGCCACTCTGCCACTTCCCCCCACTATGTCTTCCCTCTCCGTCCAACCCTCCGAACGCATCACCTTCTCTCTTGAGTATCAAGACGAGGACGTGCTGGTGGTCAACAAGCGCAGCGGCCTTGCCACCCAGCCGGGCCTGGGCCATGAGGACGACACCCTCCTCAACGGCCTCTTCGCTCGCTACGGCCACCAGCTGCAAAACCTCGGCGCCGCCCGTGACTTCGGCCTGCTGCACCGCCTGGACAAGGCCACCAGCGGCCTTCTCATCGTGGCCCTGCGCAACCGCGCGTACGACGATCTCCGCCGCCAGTTTGAGCAGCGCCTGATCGGCAAGTTTTATTGGGCCGTCTGCTCAAAGGCCCCCAAGCACGCCGTGGGCGTTGTCAACAAGCCCCTGCTGGAAGTCGAGCCGCGTCCCGGCAAGTTCGGCGAGAAGAAAACCTGCATCGTCTCCGGCCGCGGCAAGCCCTCGGCCACCGCCTACCGCACGCTCAGCAGTAGCATCCACGGAGCGCTACTGGAAGCTCGCCCGCTCACCGGCCGACTCCACCAGGTCCGCGTTCACTTCGAAGCCATCGGCTGCCCCATCCTCGGCGACACCATGTACGCCCCCGAAGGCGTCGCCCACGCGGCCCCGCGATTGGCACTCCACTCGCATCGCGTCACGTTCACGCATCCGACCTCCGGCCAGCAGATGGACGTCCGCTCGGCGATGCCGAAAGAACTCCGCGCGACACTTCTGAAGCTGAAGCTCACGCTCCCGGACATCGCCACAGATGCCGCGGGTCCAGCCGTGCGAGCAAGCTCGCCTGGCGCACGCTAAACCCGCGACCTCATCGCGAACACTTCCACGCCGCCCCACTACTTCATCGTGAAGAGCTTCTTCACTGCGTGAATCGTCACCGCCCGGCCCATCGCGCCGATCGATTCGGTCAGCGGGATCTTCTTGGGGCAGACCTTCACACAGTTCTGCGCGTTGCCGCAATCACCGACGCCGCCGGGGCCGCTGAGGGCTTCGAGGCGCTGCGGCGCGAGT
>JAIEQQ010000240.1 GCA_019747615.1 Phycisphaerales bacterium | reverse complement strand
CCGCGCAAATACAGGACCGCGGTCAGAGTCCCTTCGACGCGCAGGCTGACCAGGAAATCAGAACGCTCGTCGGAGGCGCGCTGGCCGCGCTCCCGCAGGCGCAACAACAGGCCCTGGAATTAGCCTACTACGAAGGACTTTCGCACGCAGAAATTGCCGCCCGGTTGAATCAGCCGCTCGGCACCGTCAAGACGCGGATCAAGCTCGGCATGTCCAAGCTGCGGGAAGCCCTTCGGCGGTATTGGGATCAAGGTGACCACGTATGACCCACGAAGAACTTGAAGAAGCCGTTCCCTTGTACGCCGCCGGTGCCCTGGAACGGACCGAACGGCAGGCCCTGGAAGCCCATCTGCTCTCCGGTTGCGTCTCCTGTCATACCGCGCTGAAAGAATTTCAATCCGTCGCCGCTATTCTACCGTTCGGTTTGAATCCAACCCCGCCGCCCCGCGCACTGAAAGCAAAAATCATGGCGGCGAGGACCCCCGCGGCGCTTACAGAAGTAGCCCAGGACAAAGCCGAGGTGAAACCGAGTCTGGAACCCGGAGAGTGGATGAACCATCTCTTCCCCCCGGAATCAGCCTCCTCGCCATGGTCCTTCGGTTGGGCCTTAGGCATCGCCGCCGTGGCGATTCTGACGCTCGGAGGCTATCTCGCCTGGACGTCCTATACCCGGAACGTCACCGGGTCGGCCGCCGTCCAGCAACTCCAGGCAGCCTCGGAGGACCAGACGAAGAAAGTCGCCGCCCTGCAGCAACAGCTGGAGGAACGGGAACGCACGATCGCCCAGATCAAGGAAGAGTTGCAGCAGCGCACCGCCGACTCGACGGATCTCAAGGATCAACTCATCCAGCGCGAAGCGGAGCTCGAAGATCTCAAGTTCCAATTCGCCTCCCGAGGAGGCGCGCCACCGGCAAACCGAGGGCCGGAAGACGAACTCGCCGCGCTGCTCCGCGCCCCGAACGCCAAAGCCGTCTCCCTCAGCGGATCAGACATGGCCAAACAAGCATCCGGCATGCTTGTGTTTGATGCCCGGACCAAGAAAGCCTGGCTCTACGCGATCAATCTGCCCGAATGTCCCAGCGGCACGACCTATCAACTCTGGGCGATCAATGACAAGCCGGTCAGCGTCGGCACCTTCCATATGGACAGCGGCGAAACCGCCCATCTCCTCGTCAGCCGGGTGCCGGAATTCTCGAAAGCCAAGAAGTTCGCCGTCAGCCTCGAGCCCACAGGAGGCCGCCCGTCACCGACCGGTCCGATCTATTTGGTCAGCCAGTCCTAGCAAACTCTTTCACCCCCTGCTCAATCGCATCGACTCTGGGCTCTCCCGCGATGGTTGGCAGACAGGCAGAAGGTCCGCGTTCATGACCACCGGCCATATCCATGATGAGACCTTCATGCGAATGGCGCTGGAGCAGGCGGCACTCGCGCCGGCCTCAGGGGAAGTGCCGGTTGCCGCGCTGCTCGTCCATGACGGACAGGTCCTGGCGCAGGCGCATAATCTCCGTGAAACCCGGCAGGACCCGACGGCGCACGCGGAGATCGTGGTGATTCAAGAGGCCGCCGCCAAGCTGGGCACCTGGCGGCTGATCGATTGCACGCTCTATGTGACGCTCGAACCCTGCCCGATGTGCGCCGGCGCCATCGTCCAGTCGCGCATCGCCAGAACGGTGTTCGCCGCCTGGGACCCCAAGGCCGGCGCCTGCGGCTCGTTGATGAATATTCCGATCGATCCGCGGCTGAATCACCGCGTCGAGATAACCGGGGGCGTCCTTGAGGCGGAGAGTCAACGGCTCCTGCAGGAGTTCTTTCGTA
>JAIEQQ010000274.1 GCA_019747615.1 Phycisphaerales bacterium | reverse complement strand
CCTGCGCCAACAACGACCAGGCGCTTGGGCTTCTCCTTGTTGAACATCGCCTCGCGAGCGCCCCAGATCTTGTCGCCGTCGAACTTCGCAAAGGGCAGATCGCGGGCCATGCTGCCGGTGGCGATGATCACGTTGGTCGCCGTGAGCGATTGCGTGGTCTTGCCCGGGGTCGCCGGCGCGGTGGTCAGCTCTTCCTTGACGACGCACTCCTGCAGGTCGATCTTGCACTTGCCGCCGTTGGCCGGAGTCGCGGCACCGGTGATCTTGGCATTGCCCACAAAGAACGTGATCTTGTTCTTCTTCATCAAGAACTCGACGCCCTTGTTGAGCTTCGTCGCCACCTCGCGCGAGCGGCCGATGATCCGATCCCAATCCAAGCCGATTTCGCCGGCCGGCAGCTTCAGGCCCCAGAACTTCTGGTCCTCCGCCGCCTTGATCTTCTCGACGAGTTCGGCATTGGCCAGCAGCGCCTTGCTGGGAATGCAGCCCCAGTTCAAGCACACGCCGCCGAGTTTGGCGCGCTCGATGATGGCGGTTTTGAACCCCATCTGAGCCGCGCGAATCGCGCCAACATACCCCGCCGGCCCGCCACCGATCACGATCACGTCAAAGTGGTTGTCTGCCAAAGGAAAGCCCTTTCAAATCACGAGTCAGGCGTGCAAAAACGAACGCAGAAACGCCAGCGCGACGGCCAGCGCGGCAGTATAGCGGCCGCTATGCCATCATCCGCGCCAGCCAGCGTCGGCCTGCGTCTGTCCGCCGATCGAATGGTCGCACGCGGCTCCGTGTCTCCCGCTCATCGCCGTGCCACCCGCCCGTCTGCCTAACCACTCATGCACGCCGCGCGGGCTCGGCATCGCATCCCATCACAACCCCTGATTCACGCGACGTTGACAAACTTCGAGGAACCCGCCTCGTGAGCATTCGGATATGCTTTCATACGGCCTGCTCGTTCTGAGCGGTCCAGATTGACTCGCGGCATCGCAATCTCTTCTCTCGTGACCTTGCGATCCGTCGTCGGCCTCGTTCGTCGGTTCCATCCCGATCGCTCGTCATTCGCAGTGGAGTCTCCATGCGCACTCAGCTTGCCTGTACGCTCGCTCTCGTAGCCTCGACCGCCGGTTCGCTTGCCACGGTGCCGTATCGCCCGCCAATCGGGGCGGAGTTTGAGCACATCCCGCTGGTCTTTCCGTCGCCACTGCCAAGCGACGTCGTCGGTCCGGCGAATGGCTTCGTCGTCCGCTGGCCGCGGGTCGCGGTTCACGCCGGCGCGGTTGTTGAGTTTGATATGCACTCCCGCACGAGTGAGCGGATCTACGGCAGGGCTGCAACATACGACTACCCGCCCACGCAGAGCGTGCAGACCGGGGACATGCTCGTCGAGCCGCTGGCGTATGTCGGCGAAGAGATCGCTTTTCTGACAGCATTCAACCGCGTGGTGCTCATCAGCCGGGACCGTGCGTACTCGCCGTTCTTGCCAACCGAGAACTACGTCATTCCTCGCAGGACCGGCACGCACGACGCGGACGCATCCGCAATCTTCGGCGTCGCCTCTCGGCCGCCCGGTGGCGCGCCGCTGGGCGTGATCCGCAAGGCCGTCGGGCAACCCGCGACGGTCGTTGTCCCGCCGACGGGCACGCCCCGAAACGCCACGTTCGTGTACTCCGGGGTCATCGATGTTCGCGCGTCCGGCCAAGGGATCGTGTTCCGCGCGAGTGCCGGAAACCCAAGCGAGCGAAAGCTCATGTACATGAAGGGCAATCAGATCGTTGACGTGGGCTCGCTCATCACTCAGCGCACCGGCTACGCGTTT
>JAIEQQ010000375.1 GCA_019747615.1 Phycisphaerales bacterium | reverse complement strand
TTACGGCGAAACGCCCGGACCGCCAGCGCCGTTGCCCGCCGCGCCAGACGGCTTGACCGTGGGAGCATCGGGCGGCGCGAGATCAATCGTGTAAAACTCGCTCGTCGGATTGGTTGCGACGGGCTTCGCATTTGACCCGGCGGCTCCCTTGTCCGTGGCTGACGGAGCCTTTTCCGCAGACACAGCCCGCCGAACCTCGATCATCCCCCGCACCCGCGCGGGCTTCTTCTCGGCCGCCTTGGCACGCTCAAACTTCAGCGACAGCGTCCCGCCGCGGGGGTTCTCACCGGTGTCGGTGAGTTCGACCGGCGAGAGCGAATCTTCACGCGGGTAGTACGCGATAAACGAAGCCTCTGTGGCTGAGATCTTGAGCTCTGTCGGCGAGGCCCACGCGACCGTCGGCCCCTTGCCCGGCGTTCCG
Source organism: Phycisphaerales bacterium (assembly GCA_019747615.1). The sequence goes on along the minus strand of JAIEQQ010000375.1, from coordinate 1,380 downwards.
GTCCCCAGCCCAATCGGCGTGCCAAGGCGCGCCTGAGCCGCCTTGATCAGGCTGGCGCCCGCTGCGTCCGGCTCGCCCTTGGCCTTTACCGGCAGGTCGATCGTCAACGTCGAGCGGCCGGGAATGCAGGTCTCCTTGCAGACCAGAAACTCCAGGTCAATCTCCACCGTCACCCGCTCGCCAGCCTTGGCCGTCGCCGAGACCTTGGCGGGGATCAGGAGCGTCGCTGCTCCCTCGTACACGTGGTCAAGCAGCCCCACGTTCAGGTACCGCGACGGGGCCGGGTATTCCACCGGGCCGAGTGTCAGGTTCTTCGACGCCTCAGTCTTATGAAAGATTGGGGCCACGCCCGTGTCGTTCATCCCCGGCCAGTACGTGTGCCAGCCCGGCTTGATCTCAAGCTGCACACCAATCACAAACGACTCGCCCGGCAAGACCGCAGATTTATCGCTGATCAGGCTTGTTTTCAGGAAGGCGTTGCCCGCTCGATCGCGATCGACCGCCGCGGGGTCATCCATCGGATCCGCCGCCTTGGCCAGCGTGCCATTGGCCGCGAGTAGCGCGACGATCGACGCCGCGATCCGCCCGGCGATTTGACGAACACTTGGACGCGTGGGCATCAGGCGGGCTCCTGGGAATCCGTGACCGGGATTGGCGACCGCGAGCGGTTCTGCTCAACGAGTTCGCAGATCCTCGGCGCGGCGATTCACGCCGCGGAGTTTCAGAATACGCCGATGGCATGACTTGTGTTCACCAACTCCGTATGCTGATTTCGTATGAACCCGCTCCACGCCGCCGCCCTCTCCCGCGCCCCGCTTGCCACTTTTGCCATGACCGGCCTTGCCCTGCTCATGCTGCTGAGCGGGTGCAACAAGATCGATGACCGCCGGATCGAGGACGAACAGATCGTGCTTTCAGAAGTCCGCTCGCTCATCGTGAAGCAAAACGCTGGCAAAGGCGCGACCGAGGTCATCCTGCTGGACGCCCGCCGCCCGTCGGTCATCGCGCGTGGCAGCATTCCCGGCTCGCAACCGATCGACCTGCTCGCGATCGACAGCGTCAACAAACGCCTGGACCCGAAGATCGCCAAGTTCGAGATCAAGGTCGTCTACGGCGACAACCCCGCCGACGGCATCGCGCGAGCGGTGGCCAAGAAAATGCTCGAAGCCGGCTACGAGAACGTCCGCTGGTATCGGGGCGGTTGGGAAGAGTGGATCCGGACCGTCGGCACGGGCGCCGCGCCTGGGGCCCCGACGACGCCGGCACCGACGCCGGGAGCGACCGGCGCGCCCGATCCGGCGCGCTAGCAGGGCGTTGAAGAACCGTCCCCGAAGTCAACTCACCACACCCTCCGGCTGGCTCATCCGTTGAGCCTCGGTT